>JANMMJ010000008.1:0-3458 GCA_031373255.1 Hyphomicrobiales bacterium | reverse complement strand
ACGTGGCCGGGGGTGTCGATGATGTTGAGGCGCTTGCCCTGCCAATGGGCTGTGGTCGCAGCCGAGGTAATCGTGATACCGCGTTCCTGCTCCTGTTCCATGAAATCCATGGTGGCAGCGCCATCATGCACTTCGCCGATCTTGTGGCTCTTGCCGGTGTAATACAGGATGCGTTCGGTCGTCGTCGTCTTGCCGGCATCAATGTGGGCCATGATGCCGAAGTTGCGATAGTCTTCAAGTTGATGGGCGCGGGCCATGGCTTGTGTCTCGTCTTACCAGCGGTAGTGGCTGAAGGCGCGGTTCGCCTCGGCCATCTTGTGGGTGTCTTCGCGCTTCTTGACAGCCGTGCCGCGGTTGTTGGCGGCGTCGAGCAATTCGCCCGAAAGGCGGTCAATCATGGTGTTTTCGTTGCGGCCGCGCGAGGCGATAATGATCCAGCGAATTGCCAGCGCCTGACGGCGCTCCGGGCGGACTTCGACGGGAACCTGATAGGTCGCGCCACCGACGCGGCGTGAGCGCACTTCAATGGCCGGCGCCACATTGCCAAGAGCCTGGTGAAACACCTGAACCGGATCCTGCTTGGCCTTGGCCTGGATGCGGTCCATGGCGCCATAGACGATATGCTCGGCGACAGACTTCTTGCCCTCGAACATCAGGTTGTTCATGAATTTCGATACAATCAGATCGCCGAACTTCGGGTCCGGGTTGATGGTGCGTTTTTCGGCGCGGTGACGGCGTGACATGGTTTTCTCCCCTCAGCCCTTACTTCGGACGCTTGGCGCCGTATTTGGAACGGCGCTGGCGGCGCTTGACGACGCCCTGCGTATCGAGAATGCCGCGGATAATGTGATAGCGAACGCCAGGAAGGTCCTTCACGCGGCCGCCGCGAATCATGACAACCGAATGCTCCTGCAGGTTGTGGCCCTCGCCCGGAATGTAACTCACCACTTCGAAACCGTTGGTGAGGCGCACCTTGGCGACCTTGCGGAGCGCCGAATTCGGCTTCTTCGGCGTGGTTGTGTAAACGCGGGTGCACACGCCACGCTTCTGCGGGCAGGACTGCATTGCCGGCACCTTGTTCCGATATGTCGGAGCCTGGCGCGGCTTGCGGATGAGCTGGTTGATTGTCGGCATCGTGGCCTGGTCTCTACCTTCACAAATTCGTTCTGAACCCCGAGTTTCGACGCATAGACAAAAACACTGCTGCGATCCGGGTTCATGAGGAGCGCACAGTGCTCAAAACCAGAGGACCAAGACAGCCTGGCGGGCGTCCCGGTCTTGACTTCGAATGTCCAGTCTTGCTTTCCGTCAGCGTTTAAGTGCGCGAAGCACCTACTGCCTGCCTCTTGAAAGCTGGTGCGTTCTAGCGAGCGGATTCGCAGGCGTCAACAGATTTTAACCGGAAGAATGCCGGGCTCTGTGTCCGCGCAGAGTTCGCGTGGAAATAATGTCCAAGCAATCTATACTGATTGAATGTTCAATTTCTCAAATAATTACAGTATTCGCCGCTTCATTATTTTCCTTTGCTTGACTAGCAGCAAATACAAGTTTAGACAAATTCACACTTGGCCCTGATCAGAAACGCGTCGAGCTGCCCATACGCCTTTGGACTAGGGTCGACTGAGTGAAGTGCCGACTACCAAACTGCAATCTGTGTTCGCTTCCGGTGTGCTTAAGTATTTGCGGCAAAACTCTGTTTGCTTAGATGCTTATGTTGGCACCGGAAAACCCGATTGATGAATTGTGTCGCACTACGCGGTTACTGTTTTGCAAAGATAATGGCAGTAATGACAGGAGACGGGACATGGCTACGATTGACAGCGGTGTGATTTTTGAAGAATCTACAACCGGCGCGGGCAGCGGCAACTACGAGGCATTTCTGCGTGTTCATGACGGCCCAATAGAGCAGGGTTTCAACACCGATGATAATGACGACGGTCTCGACAACGTCGAGGGGTCATTCACACACAGCGTGCAATTGGCGTCGCTTCAAACCACGACTGTGGGTGGCATCGATTATGTCGAGTTTCGTCTTGACCTAAACGAATCTGGGGGCGGTAATGCCAACATTACCCTCGAGCAACTTGTAATCTACACTTCCAGTGCCCCAGCCGTTGGTGGTGATTTTGATGAAAACGGTTTGGTGGCTCCGAGCGGATTCACTGAGGCCTTTAGCTTAAGCAATCCAATTGTTCTCGTCGATACAAATTCCGGCAGCGGCACGGACGACTATAAAATTCTGGTGCCTGTTTCCGCACTTGGTGGTGCCGGTCCTGGCACCTATATCACTTTCTTTTCCGAATTCAGCGGATCGGATGGCGGCTTCGAAGAATTCCGCGCGCTTTCATCGCCCGCAATTTTTGACCTGAACTTGGATAAGGATATTGTTGGCACCGACACGGCAGGCAACGGCCTGCTGGACGAAGCCGGGGATGTCATTAACTACGAAGTCCAGGTCATTAATGACGGAAACCGCCCGCTCACAGATATCACCTTAAGCGACCCTTTGATTGCGAACCTTACCTACGTCAGCGGCGATATCGGAGACGACAGCATTCTCGGCGTGGGCGAGATCTGGCTCTATGAGGGGTCCTACACCATCACCCAAGGAGACCTCGACAGCAACGGAACAGCGGAACTCGGCAATTTGTTGCCGGGCTTTATCGACAATACAGCAACCGCCGATAGCGCCGAAACGGGCCCGGCATCCGGCAGTGCCGCAGCTCCGCTGGTCATCAACAAGGCTTTGCACATCGAGAAGGACGGGACGGTTCCGGGCGGCACGGCGAACGTGGCGGGTGAGTTGATCTCCTACACGATGGCGGTGACCAACACCGGCAACGCGGCGATTGCCAATGTGGTTGTGAACGATCCATTCCTGACCAATGAAGCCCCGGTTCTGGTTGGCGGCTTCAACGCTGGCGACACCGATCAGGACAACCTGCTCGACACCACGGAGACGTGGCAGTTCACCGGTACTCACACCGTGACCCAGGCCGAGCTCGACTCGAATGGCGGCGGCGACGGCGACATCGACAACACGGCGACGGCGGACAGCGACCAGACGGGTCCGGACACGGCCTCGGCATCGGTGCTGGTCGCGCAGGCGCCGGCGCTGGATATCAGCAAGGTAGCGGTTCCCGGCCAGTTGGCCGATGTCGCCGGCGAGACGCTGAGCTACACGATCACGGTGGCGAACACGGGGAACCAGACGCTGACGGGCGTGCAGGTGAGTGACCCGTCGGCGGCGAGCCTGGTGCGCGGTTCCGACCAGGTGGGCGACAACGACGCTCTGCTCGAGGTGGGCGAGGTGTGGCGCTACACGGCGACGCACGCCGTGACCCAGGCGGAGATCGACACCAACGGCGGCGGCGACTGATACGACGACAACACGTCTTAGCGCCAGACCGCACAGTCCAGAGAGGACGCCGACTCGGGCTAGGAGCTGGGGGCGGCGG
>JANMMJ010000002.1:0-2154 GCA_031373255.1 Hyphomicrobiales bacterium | reverse complement strand
ACGACAGAAGCCCCTTCACCTGCGGCAGGTTCAAAAGCGTGACCATGAAGCGCCGTGCCACATCAGCCTGCATCAGGCGCTCCCGGTTCTTGGAAAAAGTCGAGGCATCCCAGACCGCCGCATCCGCTGACAACCCCACGAACCAGCGATGCAGCATGTTGTAATTGATCTGTTCCATCAACTGCCGCTCCGAGCGGACGGTGAAGAAGGCCTGCAGCAACGAGGCCTTCAACAGCTGCTCAGGCGGAATGGAAGGACGGCCCGTATGCGAATAGAGCTTGGAGAACTCGCGTGACAGTCCCTCCAGAACCTCTTCCACGAGCGACCTGACCGCACGCAGCGGATGATCCGCCGCAATGCGATCCTCAATATCGACATAAGAAAAAAGCTGCTTCGTCTCTTCAGGCCCGCCGCGCATCGCAAATCACTCCGTCATGCAAGACAGACTGAATCACATCACAACGTCAAAATCGAAGAGTTTTTCAGCAGCCTGCTAAGTGACGATCCTCGGCTGAGTGTCGGCAATTAATTCGATTTCTCGGCAGGCCAACTCATTATTACATAGTATTCGGTCGATCGGCGCACCATGTTGGGAACATGGGTCAGCAGGACCGGAGCCATTGGCTTGGATCGATGCTCTCCACGCCCCGCGTTCGGGACATGAACGCAATCAGCTGAATTGGAAATCATCATGGACGTCGTCGTGAGAACTTACTCTGGTAAGGGTTCGAAAGAACTGTTTTCGTTGTTGGAAAAGCACAAGACGGACGTAGAAAAGCTTATGCGCTCAGTCAAAGGATTTGAGAGTTACACTCTTGCCCGTAGCACCGAAGGCGAGGGCGGCTTATCGATGACCGTTTGCAAAGACAAGACCGGCACTGAAGAAAGTGTCCGAGTAGCAAAGGAGTGGCTCGCGAAAAACGCCGCAAACATTCAAATGGATGCGCCAAAAGTTTCCGCGGGCTCCATAATCATTCACGCCACCAAGCACTAGTTGGTTGTAGTTGAGCCCGGTCGAGCATCTAGCCGGCCGGGCTTTCGCATTTGGCACTACAGCAAACACGGGACTTTACATCTCACCTAACCACAGTGTGAGCTCAGCCTCTTGCGACAGGCTTTGTCACACGAAAACCTCGACATCCAAGGTCCCCTTGCTTGTGGTGATCGAGAGTGACAAGGTCGCGCGCGAAATACTGATTGTCCAGCCAATACCGATTGAAGGAAATTTGCGACCATGAGTGTCTCACTGCAAGCCTCCGTGCCGGTCTATGTCCGCCAACTCAACGGCCTGTCGGCGATTGTCCACAAAGCCATTGGCTATTGTGCCGAACGCAAGCTCGATCCCTCCGCACTGCTGCATGACCGGCTATATCCCGACATTCTGACAATGCTCCGGCAAGTCCAGATCGCCTGCAACCACGCCGAACGTGGAGTCTCACGGCTGGCGGGAATGGAGCCGCCAAACCGCGAGGACAAGGAAGCAAACCTCGAAGACCTGGCGACACGGATTGCGAATACCATCGCCTACGTGAAAAGTATTGATCCCAAGAAAATGGAAGGCATGGAAGTTCGAGACATCACGTTCCCCATTGGCGATAAAAAGATGACACTCAAGGGCGCGGATTACCTATTCCAATTCTCCATGCCGAACTTCTATTTTCACGTGACCACGGCCTACAACATCCTCCGCCATAATGGCCTACTGATTGGCAAGCAGGACTTCATGGGCAATCAATGATAACCTCTTTTCTTGTGAACATGAGAACATCGAGATGATCAAATCGCGCTACAAGAAGCTGACGGGTATGCACGTTGGCCACACCTACGTCGTTACCGCTCCCTATGACGAGGTTGAGAGCCCGCTGCGATGGATGCTACACGGTGAAGCCAACGAAGACGAAAAGCAGATTGTTGGCGAGGATGAGTTGGACAATCCCAAATTGTGGCAGCCGCTCGGCTAGTCATCTGGAACTGAAGTTCATTTCATTATAACATTCGCTTTCACGTGAGACGTGGGAGCGAGATTATGGCCAATGCAATGGGTCGTCCGATCACGCCTTTGGTTCTGAGCCCGGATGAACGTGCTTATCTCGAGCGGCAGGTTCGGCGCCATCGCGTGGCTCGGTCGATGTCAGAGCGCTACCGAATTATCCT
>JANMMJ010000300.1:0-3009 GCA_031373255.1 Hyphomicrobiales bacterium | reverse complement strand
GAGCTTCTTCGTGACGTCGGCCCCTGAGGCTTCGATCTGCTGGGCCACTTCGTGCGAGGTCGCTTTCAGGTGATAGGCGATATTGCCGCTGACCGATTGCAGCAGCTCGGTCAGCTGGGTGCTGGCGCTCCGCAACTCATCAGCTGAATTTGCCGTGGTCGCCGAAATGGTGGTGGTGAGATCGGTGTTGATGCTGCTGAGTTCGGAAATGCTCGACCTGAGCAACTGGACGACATTCTTCTCCATGCCCTGAACGTGTTTGCCAAAATCGGAGCTTTCGGAATTCAGCTGGTTCGCCGCAGAGGCCAGCATCTCGATCTGATGGGACAGGTGGTCGGAGAATGTGCGGAGTTCACCGATCATGGTGCCGGACATGCGCTCCATCTGGGCCGTTTGCCCGCCGATCTCGGTGCCGGCCTGGGAGGCGCGTGCGGAAACCTCATCGATGGTGCGGGCCAGTTCAACGGTGGTGCCCTTGAGACCGTGCTCGAGTTGCTCAAGTGTCGCCTGGGCGCTGTTGATGATTGTTTCGAGGCTGGTTGTGTTGCTCTCCATGCGGCTGAGCAGGGGGCTTGCCTCATTTCCCAGTACAAGTCCGGCCTGTTGCAAGGCCGTGCGCTGGTTTTCGAGTCCCTGGACCAAGGTGCGGATCCGATCCTCATTGCCGCCGAAGGCGCGCTCGATCGCGGAGATTTCCTTGTGAACCAAACTCTCGAGTTCACCGGCGCGCTGCACGGCGTGCTCGACGCCACCAACAAGAAGGTCGACTTCCGAGCGTACCGCATGGGCAATTGACGACAGTCCATCGGCAGCGATATCCTGCGGCCGGAGCAAACGGAATGCCGCGTGGCGCAAACTTTCTGAATTCCGCCGAAGTTCCTGGGCGCGCGACACAAAAAAGGCGGCGGCAAAAACCAGCACCACGGGGAGAATGAATTCGATCAGGGCCGCGACGGTCGCCGGCATCTGGGCGGGCGAGAGCGGGTTACCGGCCAGGACGGCGGAACTGCGGGTAAAGAACCAGGCGAAAATCCATAAAAGTGATATCAGAAATGCTATCACATAAGGTGCGACTGAAGACTGGTTGCCGCCACGAACCAGGCTGGGATCGTTTTCATTGGCCGGACGGCCACGGAGAGGCGCATCGGAACGGCGGGGTGCATCGGATTCGCGGCGCAGAGAGGGCTCAATCGGGACATTTTCTCCCGGCTTCTTCAACGTCCGTCTAGTATCGACTGGATTGTTTGCCATACACCCTACCCGCACCACTCACACGAAAACGCGGCCCAGAATGAAATTTGCCTCTTCTGATCCCTAGCCGCAGCCAAATACCATAGCCCATCGGGAGTCCCGCTTGAACCCGTTAAGACCCCGGATGGGCCATAAAATTAATATTTGGTTAAAATTGTGGATCGCTTTGAATCAATGCCGAAAACGGCCGGTTCACTATCTCTTTTTACGGAACAGTAGGCTTGTCCTGCTATCTTGTTTCAAAATAATACAGATTGCGGGGTCGGCATGGGGCGCAGGTCAACAGGCAGAAAATCGACACTGGCGGGTGGCCTTCCAGACCCCGCCGTATTCGATATATCGCAGCTGCGGCGCTATACGATCTACCACAATGATCTTGAACTTGAGCTGGTTCAGCTCTTCCGCCAGCAGCTGCCGCAATTCCTCAACCAGATCAAGGATTCAAGCAGCGCCTATGACTGGAAACTGGCAACCCATTCGCTCAAAGGTTCGGCACTCACGGTAGGTGCACCGGCCATCGCTGCCATGGCCGAGGAGCTCGAGCAGATCGGCCATGATGGCAACCGCAAGCAGCTTGAACGGGTTCTCTCCGCGCTCACGGCTGCCATCGCCGAATTCGACAGGGCGTTGCAGCACTTTTACCATTGACGTTTCGCCGCACCGGTTGTTTTTGCCAGAACGATCCCCTATCAAGTGTTCGATTTTCCGAACGGGTTATTCTGGAATACCGAAATGGCAAAGATTACATTCATCCAGCACAATGGCACGGAGCAGACAATCGATGCGCAAATTGGCGTTTCGGTGATGGAAGCGGCGGTCAAAAACATGGTGCCAGGCATCGACGCCGATTGCGGCGGGGCGTGCGCCTGCGCCACCTGTCATGTCTATGTGGAACCCGATTGGGTGGAAAAGACGGGAAAACGCAGCTCAATGGAAGAAGATATGCTCGATTTTGCCTTCGATGTTCGCGACAACAGCCGGCTTTCCTGCCAGATCAAGGTGTCACCCGCGGTCGACGGATTGCGGGTGAAGGTTCCGGAAAAGCAATTCTAATCAATACGATATTTGGAGACATTGCCATGAGCAATGAAGTGATCACGACCGATGCGGTCATCATCGGCGCCGGGCCTTGCGGCCTTTTCGCGGTTTTTGAGCTGGGCCTTCTCGACATCAAATGCCATGTCATTGACATCCTCGACAGGCCGGGGGGACAGTGCGCCGAGCTTTATCCGGAAAAGCCGATCTATGACATTCCCGCACTGCCAATCGTGACCGGCCAGGACTTGACTCACCGCTTGCTCGATCAGGCCAAGCCATTCCATGCGGAATACCATTACAATCAAATGGTTACCGAGCTGAAGAAGCTGGGTGACAGCGATTTCGAACTGCGCACGGATGGCGGCCTTGTGTTCCGTTCCAAGGTCATTGTCGTTGCGGCAGGGGGAGGCTCGTTCCAGCCGAAAAAGCCGCCAATTCCGGGCATCGATGCCTACGAGGGGACATCCGTATTCTATTCGATCAAGAAAATGGAAGCGTTCCGGGGCAAGGACATCCTGATTGTTGGTGGCGGCGATTCCGCGTTGGACTGGACGCTGAACCTGCAACCCCTGGCCAAGAGCATGACGCTTCTGCACCGCCGCGACGATTTCCGGGCGGCGCCGGACAGTGTCAACAAGATGCGTGAACTCGTGGCGCAGGGCAAAATGCAGTTCAAGCTGGGGCAGGTGACGGGTCTCACGGGCGAGGGCGGGGTGCTGG
>JANMMJ010000251.1:0-5199 GCA_031373255.1 Hyphomicrobiales bacterium | reverse complement strand
CGGTCCACAAGCGGTAAACCTTCAACTTTCAGCATGATGTGACTTCACTTCCTGCCGTTTTGTGCCCATGATAAGCCCTGCATATGGGGTAAAAATCCACCATATTGTGCCGATTGCCTTCGTTGCAGTCGGTGCGCTGTTTGGAACGGCGGTTTCGGCGGCGGCCCACTCATGCAAGTGCCGCGCGAACGGGCACGACTACGAGCAGGGCCAGGTCATGTGTATTCGCGGGCAGTTGGCACGCTGCGAAATGAACCAAAACAATTCGAGTTGGAAAGTCATTGCCAATAATTGTCCCGAGGTTGAGTATCAGAGCGTTCCGAGCAACCAGACTGCCCAGTTGCTTTCGACACGTCCCCTGTCAGGCCAACCCGAATAATTCAATAGAGGTTGGCGAACAATGAAGCGGGCTCTGGTTTTCCAGCATATGGATCATGATACTGTTGGGAGGTTCGCGGATTTCTTCGCGGAGGATGGCCTCGTGCCGCAAGCCGTACGGCTGTGGGAGGGTCAGCCCATTCCATCCCTCAGAGACTTTGATTTTCTGTTTGTCCTAGGGGGAGCGCAAGACGTCTGGGAGACCGACAAATATCCGTGGCTGGCGGCCGAAAAGGAGGCCATCCGCGAATGGGTGACAGTCCATGCAAAGCCTTATGTGGGGGTTTGCCTTGGTCATCAGCTTCTGGCTGATGCATTGGGCGGCAAAGTGGGAATGGCACGCGAGAGCGAAGTGGGGGTTCACAAGATCAGCATCAATGGCGATGGCGCGCGGCATCCGCTTTTTGACGGGCTGGCCGGAGAACAGACTGTGATGCAATGGCATCATGCCGAAGTTCAGGAAGCGCCAGAAGGCGCAGACGTTCTGGCATCGTCACAGCTCACAGCGATCCAGGCCATGGCTATCTGTGATCACGCCATTGGCCTGCAATTCCACGCAGAATTCACGCCGCAGTCTGTGGCTTCATGGGAATCGCTCCCCGGCTATGTGGCTTCGCTGGAGGCGGCGCTTGGGCCCGGAGCCTATCGCAGGGTTGCCGAGCAAGCCTATCCGATCCTGCCGGCTATGGGTTTATTGAGCAGGAGGATCTACCAGAATCTCAGGCGCCAATCGGGATTGCGACGGGTCGCGTGAAGCCCGGCCCCTCGCGCTGGCGGCCGTTTGCAGCACGATGGCGCCAAGAATGACAGCGCCACCCACAAATGTCAGGAGCGGCGGCAACTCATTTGCGACCAGCCATGCCCAGAGTGGCGAAAAAACCGGTTCCACAAGTGCGATGAGACTGAGCTGTGCCGCCGGGACACTTCTCGATCCCCAGGTAAACAGCATCAGCCCAAGGGTCAGTTGCACGGCGCCCATCACCAAGCAGATCAGCGTATTGACCGGTCCGATGTTCAATTCGGCAATGCCGTGATCCTGGCGGATTCCTGTCGGCAGCAGGAGTACCAGCAACGCGGCGGCGATGAGAAATATCGCGTTCCAGATCAGGGCGACCGACATTTCAGTTTTCTGGCCCCAGCGCAGAAGCACCGCGTAGCAGGAGAATGCGAAGGCCGAATATATCGCGAGGATTGTTCCCATCAGCGAACCTTCGCCGGTGCCGTTGCCATAGAGGATGATCGCCATTCCCAAAATGGCGATCAGCATGGCAATCCAGGTTATGGACGGGACACGCTCGCGCAGAATCCATAGTCCCAGCATGGCTGAAAGAAAGGGCGTTACGCCTACCATGAAAATTGCCTGCGCCACTGTCGTGTAAAACAGGGCAATGATGAATGTCAGGCCTGCGACAGCGACTGCCATGCCGGCGATTGCCGCATTGACGCCAGCCAGGCGGATTGCCGCAAAGGTGCGCCTGCCATGAGCATGAACAATCAATACCGCCATGCAAATCAGAACCGTGATCGAGCGATAGAGAATGATCTGCCAGGAATCGACCCCCTCGGTCAGGCGAACGAGCGCGCCGCCGAGACTCCAGCACAAGGCGGCGGATGCAACCAGCAAAACGCCGATGGCGTAACTCGGCGTTTTCATATGCGCCCACGTATTTCCCGCCACACCATCATAACGATCAGAACGGCGAAAATGCACGCCATGGAGTAGGGCAATCCGTTGGGGCCATAGGTGTCCATGGCCCAGCCTGTGAGGAGAGCTCCGACCAACGCGCCTATACCCCACATGGCGCCGAAGGCGGCGGATCCCGTCATCAGATCGTGCCCCTTGAACCTGTCGCCCAGTTCCGCGAGCCCCACGGTGTAAATGCCTGCGGAGCTGGCCCCTGCTATGAGAAGCAGGATCCACATGAACGGCGTGCCAAACGACGCTGGGAGCAGGGCGCTGGCGATGGCAGTTGAGATCGCGCAGCCGATCATCACCGGGCGTTTTGGAGCGTGATCGGCGAGCCAGCCAATGGGGAACTGCAAAACGGTATTGCCGACAATGAAAGCGGTCAGTGCCAGTGAAGCCAGTTCCTGCGTCATGGCCTGCTTGACCCCCCAGACGGGCAGGAAGCTCAGGTTGGCCGCGTCGATAATGCCGAAGGCGGCAATGGCCACGAGCAGCACCGGTGCTCGGGGCGCAAAGGAAAAGGTCGAAACTGCCCCATGCGAATCTTCATCGCCGTTGTCCAGTTCACGCATGAGAAATATGGGTAGCGTGGCAGCGGCAAGCACCAGGGCGCCAATGGCAAATGGTAAAACGCCATCAATTCCGGTGTAGGTGAGCAGGGCGGGACCGCCACCGAAGCTCAAGGCCATGACGCTGGAATAGAGCGCCAATATGCGCGAGCGGTATTTTCCCTCCGCAAGCTGGATGATCCAGGCCTCGCTTACGGTGAAGAGAATGGACACCGAGAAGCCATGGATGAAACGCAGGAAAAACCACCACCAGAAAATCGGAAAGAACGGGTAGGCAAGAATGATCACCGCCGCGCTGTACGCTCCGGCAAGCACGGTATCCCTCGCGCCGAACCTGCGGATGAAGCGGGGCACAATCAGGCCGGCGACAAGAATTCCCGCCGGCTGCATGGCAGTGTTCAGCCCGATCATTGCGGGAGAGATTTTTTCCCGTTCCATAAGCAGCGAGAGGAGCGGAAACATCAGGCCAAGGGCGAAACCGAAAACGCAGATCGCCGCGATAGCCGCCATCAAGTTTGTCAGACGCTGCCTATGCATGACTGACACCGCGGATCAGCCTGCCGCCATTTAGAAAGAGTCCGACCAGAAGGACAACGTAGGAGGCGGCCAGGGAGAGAGGTATCGCAGAAAGGCCGAACGCATCGACGGCAATGCCCGCTATGGGAGGTCCGATGAGGCCACCAACGCCCCACATCACGCCAAATGCGGCAGAGCCTGCGATCAGGTCCGGTCCATCGAAATGGTCGCCAAGAATTGTGAGAGTCACCGTGTAGATGGCAAAGGCCGTCGAACCGACGACGATAACGACGGGCCAGATCAGCCAGCTTTCAACGGCCCATATCATCGCGACGGACAAGATCACTGTGGCGACTGCGGACGCTACAATCACACCCATGCGGGACCATTGGTCGGCAAGAATCCCGATTGGATACTGCATTAAAACGTTGCCAATGATGCCGGCGGCGAGCACCCAGCTTACGGTCTGCAGTGTGAGTCCGGAGCGCAAACCGAAGATCGGAAAGAAGGACAGGAGAATACTGTCAAATATTGTAACAGTCGCAACAGCGAACAAGAGGAGTGGCGCCCTGGCAATGAAACGGAAGAAACTGCCGCCATCCTTGTCCTTGAACAGGTCTTCGCTTACCGTGACGAAGGCCAATGGCGCGGCGCTCAGGGTCACGCAAATCATTCCAATGAGCCACGGGGTCCAGCCGTCAATGCCGGTCAATGGAATGATCGCGGGGCCAATCGCAAAAGTGACCGACAGCACGGTCGTGTAAAGTCCCATGACGCGGCCGCGATTGCCGCTATCGGCAAAGGTCAGAACCCACGCTTCGCTAACTGAAAACAATGTTCCGGCAGCGATGCCGAAGGCAAAGCGGATCAGGAACCAGGACCACAGGCTGGGACTAAGCTTGAACAGTGCTAGGCACAGAACAATCGCCGCGATGACCACGTAAACTATGCGCTTTGACCCAACGCGAGAAACAACCCTCGGAAGCAGAGGGCCGGCAAGCAAGATGCCCAGAGGCGACATCGCCGCATTGAGCCCCATGACCCACGCGGGAATTTGCCGCTGCTCCATAAGGAGCGGCAGCAGCTGAAATGTCAGCCCCATGGCGATGTCGCAGCAGGCGATTGTCGCAATTGCAGCAACGAGATTGCCATAGCGGCCCGAGGGCGCCCTGGTGTTGGTCATGATTTTGGACTTATTGAACCGAGGTTTAGCGTTTCACCGTTCGTCCAGCAAGCATACGGGTTGCATGAGGCTCGGGCGGAAGCTATGCAGCCCAATCATGCCTAAGCTAAAAATCATTATTGTACCGGTTACACCCTTCCAGCAGAATTGTTCCCTGGTGTGGGACGACGAGATCATGTCTGGCGCGGTTGTCGATCCGGGAGGAGATGCCGACAAAATCCTTCAGGCCATTTCGCAAACGGGCATGACGCCGGAAAAGATTCTCCTCACCCATGGACACATCGACCACGCTGGTGCTGCTGCAGAACTTGCCGAGAAACTTGGTGTGCAAATTGAAGGACCGCATCGCGAGGATGCTTTCCTGCTGGAAAGGCTGACTGAGTCCGGCGCGCAATATGGAATGAACGCGCGGCCTGTGACGCCTGATCGCTGGCTTGAAGAAGGTGACCAGGTGAATGTTGGTGGACTGGTGTTTTCGGTTCTCGAATGTCCTGGACACACTCCAGGATCAGTCGTGTTTCACGACGCTGAGCATAAGTTCTGCCTGATGGGCGATGTACTTTTTCAGGGTTCGATCGGCCGCACGGACTTCCCGCGCGGTGACCATGAACAGCTGCTCAATTCCATCCGGACGAAGATATTTCCCCTTGGGGATGATGTGACATTCCTGCCCGGCCACGGCGGACCAGGAACGGTGGGCGAAGAGCGCCGCACCAATCCGTTTCTGACCTGACCAAATACAACAATGCCGCCCAACTGAATTGGACGGCACACGCTTGCAGATCAGATCTGGTAAAGGATCAGGCCGCCTCGATATTCACGGCCTGCTGGCCACGGCCGCGGCGATCATTCTCAAGCTCGAAAGA
>JANMMJ010000250.1:0-22016 GCA_031373255.1 Hyphomicrobiales bacterium | reverse complement strand
GCGACAGGCAGGGACGCCGGTCACCGCTCCACGGGAGCACTCGTGGCGGAACCACGATAGGAGGATTGAACCATGGCTATCTTTATTGGAACGGCAATGAACGACACCGCCAGTGCAACAGGTGGCGGAGTGATGTCCGGTTTCGCCGGATTTGCAGGAAGTACCCTCGCGCAATTGATCGATACCGTGGGAGATACATTCTACGGCCTTGGAGGAAACGACCGAATCCTGGCCGGGTCGGGCAACGACGTGATCTACGGCGGCGACGGCAACGACTATATTCGTGGCGGATCGGGTTATGACAACATGGACGGCGGCAATGGAATCGACACACTCGATACCACTGACTTCAACGGTTCCTATGTGTTGAACATGACCAACGGCTCCACAGCCATGTCTGCTTTTGGCGAATGGGCATTCAATTTCGAGAACGCCATAACGGGCAATGGCAATGACGTCATCACCGGCACCAGCGGTAACAACGATATTCGCACCGGTGGCGGAAATGACTGGATATCCGGCATGGGAGGCGATGACACCGTCAACGGCGGCTCCGGTGGCGACAACATGGATGGAGGGACCGGTATCGACATGCTCATTGCCGACGAAACTAATTACACGATCAACATGACTACCGGCTCGACAAGTGTTTCTGGCGAGACGGTGAAAAACTTTGAAAATTTGAGGACAGCGGGTGGCAACGATAACGTCGTTGGTACGTCCGGAAAAAATTATGTCACGATGGGTTCAGGTCATGACACTGCTCATGGTGGAGAGGATGATGACTCCCTGTTGGGCGAAGCAGGGAATGATCACATATGGGGGGATGGAGGAAACGACTTCATCAGTGGCGGCAGCGGCACGAATTACCTGACCGGCGGCGCGGGCTTCGACAAATTCGTTATCGACTCTCCTCAAAACTCGTTCACCATGATCAACGACTTCTCGGTACCGGACGATGTGATCAGACTGAATGCAGACGAATTCGTGGGGATTCGCGGCGATACGTTAAACTACCTGACAGCAGCGAACTTTGTTCGCGGAACGGCCGCTCGCGATGCAGATGATCATATCATCTACAACCCATCGACTGGCGACTTGATCTACGATGCAAATGGCAATGCAGCTGGCGGAACCATAACATTTGCGCACATTGCTTCGAATCTCAATGTGACCAATCAGGATTTCCAAGTTTGGTCTTTGTTACTTGAACTTTGAAATAGCCTTGGCCGATGGCGTCAAGCCTGACTACCGGGCTTCTGATGCACCATCATGCCAACAACGAAAGGACGGCAGTCTGGGCCGACAGGCAAGATCATCGTGAGATAACTACATGGCGCGACCTGTCGCGCCATTCTCTTTCTATACCCGCGCCAATGTCACAGGCCGCAACACCTCAGCCGCCCACATCACCCGTCGTTGCGCACCCGTATCGCGTTGCAGCCGATGGCGTCGAGGCATTGCAGCAGGAAGGTGGCGCTGAAGGCGCTGCGGCTGATCTTGTTGGAGAGGTTGCGCTCGGTCTCGTGCACGCCCAGCCACGACAGCTTGGTGGCCAGCATGGCATAGCTCATGCCACGGCTCTTGATCTCGCCCTTGAGCAGGTTTTTGACTCGCGTCTCAAACGTGATGTTGACCGGATTGAGCTTTCGCGGTGCGGAGCGGGCAGGGCGGCGCATCATGGCGGCAACACTTCGCAGGCCCAGGCCTCACGGGCGGCAGGCGCAAAGCATCGCATAGCAGATTCAACAAATAAGATGAAAATCGGCACTACTTATAGTGGCACACCGCAAATGATGACTTAAGTCTCGAATAATAACATGGTTAATTGCCTAATATATTGTCACATTTCGGGACTTGTTGCGTCTGTGACTGTTCCCGCCATAACCGCCGCGATGGCGGCATGGACGGCGGCGTCGACGTCCATTTTCGAGGTATCGATCTCAATGGCGTCGCTGGCGGCAAGGAGCGGTGCCGTGGCGCGGCTGCTGTCGCGCTGGTCGCGCATGCGGATTTCGGCCAGCACCCCGGCAAAGCCGATCTCGCCGCCGCGCTCCGCCAGTTCCCGCATGCGCCGCAAGGCCCTGACCTCGGGCGAAGCGGTGATATAGAGCTTCACGTCGGCATCGGGGCAGACGATGGTGCCGATGTCGCGGCCATCGAGAACCGCCCCTGGCGCCTGCCGGGCGAAGGCCCGCTGGAAATCGAGGAGGGCGGCGCGCACCTCCGGGATCACCGCCACGATCGAGGCGGCGGCTCCAATCTCTTCGCTTCGGAGATCCTCGTCGCGGTATCGGCGGGGATCGAGAGCCTGGGCGGCCTTGATGGCGGCAGCCCTGTCGGCGGGGTCGCCGCCGGCCTCAAGCACGGCAGTGCCCACCATGCGGTAGAGCGAACCCGTATCGAGGAAGTGATAGCCGAAATGCCGGGCCAGTGCCCGCGCCACGGTGCCCTTGCCCGCCGCCGCCGGCCCATCGACGGCGATGATCACTTGGGCTCGGGCACGCCGATCCGCGCCCCCAACTGGTTCATCAGGGAGGTGAACCCCGGAAAACTCGTGGCAATGAAACTGGCGTCATCGACGCTGGTGTAGATGCGCGATGCCAGCCCCATGACCAGGAAGGCCATGGCGATGCGGTGGTCCATGTGGGTGATGGCCCTGCCGCCGCCGGGCGCTCCCCCGCCGGTGACTTCCAGCCAGTCGTGGCCGGCATGGTTGAGCACGCCATTGGCCGAAAGCCCGTGCTGCACCGCCAATAGGCGGTCGCTCTCCTTCACCCGGAGTTCCTCCAGCCCCTCCATCCGCGTCGTGCCGTCGGCAAAGGACGCCGCCACGGCCAGGATGGGATATTCGTCGATCATCGAAGGCGCCCGCGCCGCGCGAACCCTGATGCCATGCAGCCGCGATGAGCGCACATGCAGGTCGCCCACCTCTTCGCCGCCTTCCGAGCGCCGGTTGAGGATTTCGATATGGCCGCCCATTTCGATCAGCGTCTGGATCAGCCCGGTGCGGGTCGGGTTCAGCATGACGTTTTCGATGGTAACGTCGGAACCGGGGGTGATCAGCGCCGCCACCAGCGGAAACGCCGCCGATGAAGGATCGCCCGGAATGGCAATGTTCTGCGCCTTGAGTTCGTGCTGGCCCTCGATGGCGATGTGCCGCGCCCCGTCGATTTCGCTTATCGAGATGTGCGCCCCGAAAGCGCTGAGCATGCGCTCGGTGTGATCGCGCGTCGCTATGGGCTCGATCACCGTGGTCAGGCCCGGCGTGTTGAGCCCGGCGAGCAATACGGCTGATTTCACCTGGGCCGAGGCCACCGGCAGCGCATAGGTGACGGGCACCGGGTTTTTGGCGCCAACGAGCGTCAACGGCAGCTTGCCGCCTTCGGCCGCTTCAAAGCGCGCCCCGAACTGTTCCAGCGGCTTGATCACCCGGCCCATCGGCCGCTTCGACAGCGAAGGATCACCCACGCACTGCGCAGTGATCGGGCTCGTCGCCATCAGGCCGAGCGCCAGCCGCACACCGGTGCCGGAATTGCCGAAATCGAGCGGTTCCGCCGGGGAAACAAGTCCGGCAATGCCCACGCCCTGGACCCGCCACGCGCCATCGTCACCATGTGTGACGGTGGCGCCGAGCGCCGCCATGGCCTTGGCCGTATTGACCACATCCTCGCCTTCGAGCAGGCCGGTGATGCGGGTTTCGCCGATGGCGACGGCGCCGAACATCAGGGCGCGGTGCGACATCGACTTATCGCCGGGTACCCGGATTTTGCCCCTCAATCCCGTGGATTTACGGGAAATGAGCGGCAGCGCCTCGATTGCATTCACGATTGTTCGCCTCCGGCCACGGGCCTCGTACCATGGGGTTTGGGGCCTGTCACCTTTGCTTTTGACATGCAACGCCGCCCGTGGCATGGGACGCCCAATCACTCAAGTTCCGGTTTCTGAAAAGGATTGTACCGTGGTCAAGGCTGAACTCGGCACCAAGCGCACGTGCCCCAGTTGCGCGACGCGCTTTTATGATTTGATGAGGGATCCGATCCTCTGCCCCAAGTGCGGCGTGAGTTTTGTCGTGGCCGCCCTCTTGCCCTCCAAGGGCGAACTGCCCCAGGCCGCGCCCAAGGCGGTGAAGAAGGTCGATGTCGAGGCCGAGGAAACCCCCGGCGTCGAACTCGTCAGCCTTGAGGATGTCGAGGAGCCCGATACCGATGACGAGGCCGTCGCCATCGAGGATGTCGATCTGGGCGAGGATACCGAGGTCGAGGCCGGCGACGAGGACGATACCTTCCTCGTCGAAGAGGAGGAGGACGGCGACAATGTCACCGGCCTGCTCGACAGCGGCCAGGGCGGCAAGGAAGACGAGGAAGAACCCTGACGCCGCTTTTCGCTTGATTTGCCTGAGCGGCGGAACTAGGTTCCGCCCGCTTTCGGAACGCCCGTCCCAGGGGCCATCCGCACGATGTTATGGGGTCATAGCTCAGTTGGGAGAGCGCTTGAATGGCATTCAAGAGGTCGGCGGTTCGATTCCGCCTGGCTCCACCATCCAGTCTCTGACGAACTCACGGTTCGCACGACATTCCTGAATAGCTCCGACATTCCCGCAGCTTGCGCGATCGGTTCTGTACAAATGCGGTCTCTGTCGAGGTCTTTCAACAGCATTTGCCGGTCATTTTCGCTGCGGCATCATGTATGCATAACGCGGGACTGCTTTACACCCCGATCAGATTTCGCACCACGGGGCAAATGGTCAGCCGGAATATGACATCGAACCGTGTGCCGGCTGTTGAGTGCGAAACTCTTTGGCACGACGTTCTCACAGATGGCCCCAAGCTTACGCGGGCAACGGGTATGGAAGACGCACCCACTCGGAGGATTTACAGCACTAGGAATTTCACCAGTCAGTTTCACTCTTTGCTGAACGAATCCGTCGATGGATGGCATCGAAGACAGAAGTGCTTCGGTGTAGGGATGGTGCGGGCCGGAAAAAACCTCATCCGCCGGCCCCAGTTCCATGACCTGACCCAGATAAAGGACGACGATACGGTCGGAGAGGTAGCGCACCACTCCAAGATCATGCGAAATGAAGATATAACTCACCTGCTTACTGGTCTGTAGCTCCACTAGCAGATTGAGAATCGCAGCTTGCACAGAAACATCGAGCGCCGAAGTTGGCTCATCGCAAACCACGACGCGTGGATCGCCCGCAAAAGCCCTTGCGATCGCCACCCGCTGCTTCAGACCTCCGGAGAGCTGTTGCGGTCTTGCGCTCAGATGATGGTCGGCCAAGCGAACAGATGCAGTAAGCTCCCGCACCCTGCGCTCGATAGCAGTTCCGGTAGTCCCGACAAGGCGCGAAATGGTGCGCCCTATAATCCGGCGCACAGAGTGAGAGCGGTTCAGGGCAGAGTCGGGATTCTGGAAAACAATCTGGATCGACTTCACTTGCAACTGCGTGCGGCCAGCGAGTTCGGATGTGATCTGCTCACCATCCAGCAGAATCTTACCTCCTTGGTCAGGTCGCACCAAACCGAGGATGCTGCGGGCGAGTGTTGACTTGCCGCTGCCAGATTCGCCAACAACTCCGAGTGTCTCTCCGGGCAGAAGATCCAGAGATACCCCATTCACTGCCTTGAAAGCGTATGCTCCTATGCCATAGGTCTTGCTCACCTGTTGCAATTGAAGGATCGGCTGACTTGCATTGGTTAGTTTTTTTGTGATCGTAGGAGATGTTCCATTGACTGGAATCTCGCTCATCCGTTCATGGTAATGGCATTTGCTGAAACGACCACCGAGATCGGCTGGGACCGGTTCTACGGTCCGGCAACGATCATCCGACAGAAGGCAGCGGTCATTGAAGATGCAGCCCTGTGTTTGGGCACCGACTGATGGAAGAAATCCAGGAATAGTCGCCAGTGGTGCCGCGTTCTTATTCTGGCCGCGTTGCGGAAGACAACGAAGCAGGCCGAGGGTGTAGGGGTGACGCGGATTGTGGAAGATGTCTTTCGTCTTGCCTTGTTCCACCAGCTGACCAGCATATAGAATTCCCACCCGGTCGCACATGCGGGCAATAACCGCGAGGTTGTGACTGATAAACAGAATTGACGTCGAAAGTTCTTGCCGCAGTTGCAAGAAGAGATCGAGAATTTCCGCCTCCACAGTGGCGTCGAGGCCTGTCGTCGGTTCGTCCAATATCAGGAGCGCGGGATCGCTGGCCAACGCCATGGCAATAGCGATGCGCTGCTGCATGCCACCTGACAATTGGTGCGGATAACGCCCCATGACTTGCTCTGGATCACTTATGCGGACCCTGGACACCAACTCGCCTGCGCGCATGCGCCAATCGGCACGTGGTATGCCGGCCAGTTCGAACACCTCTTCAACTTGACGGCCGATTCGGATCGACGGATTGAGTGCCCGGCCAGGATCCTGATAAACCATTGCGATCGACTTGCGACGTAGTTCGCGAAGCCTCGCGCCATCAAGCGCCATAATGTCCAGGCCTTCAATGAGAACCCGTCCTTCGCTCACTTGGCCGTTGCGCGGCAAATAACGCAAGATGGTGTAGGCTACCGTCGACTTACCACAGCCCGATTCGCCGACGAGCCCATAGGCCTCGCCACGTCCAATCTCAAGGTTAATGCCATGCAGAACCTGGCGTGGTTCGCCTTTCACCCGGTATTCGACGCCAAGATTTTCGAGCTTCAACACGGGATGCGCCGCGTCAGTCATCGAGCGCACTCTGGATCCCGTCTGCGACCAGATTGACACCAATCACCAGAGAGGCAATTGCGAGGCTGTCGAACAGCACTGTCCACCAGAACCCGCCTCCGACAAGGCCGTAATTTGACGCTATCGATAGCCCCCAATCAGGCGACGGGGGCTGGATGCCGAAACCGATAAAGCTCAATGTTGCGACTGTAAATATCGCATAACCAAGCCGAACCGTGCCCTCCACTAGGATCGGCGGGATCACGTTTGGAAGAATTTCCACGAACATGATGTAGAGGCCGAACTCGCGCCTGAGTTCTGCGGCTGCAACATAGTCGAGGCCGCGCTCGGCCAGCACACTGGCCCTGACGGTGCGTGCGATAATTGGCGCGAATGTGAAGCCAATTACGAAAAGTACCGTTACGATGGACGTTCCCAGCGCGGTCAACGCCAACAAAGCCACAATGACTGTCGGCAGTGCGAGGACAGCGTCGACAAGACGGCTGAGAATCTCATCAACCATTCCGCCAAAATAGCCCATGGTGAGGCCCAGCGCCGTTCCCAAAAAGGTGCTAAGAATGGTGGCGAGCGGCGCCACAGTCAGAATGTCGCGGGCACCTACGATGACACGCGAGAAAACATCACGCCCCAGCTGATCTGTCCCAAACCAATGTTCTGCAGACGGCGGCGAAAGCGCATTCAACATGTCGTCCGCGAATGGGTCATAGGGCACCAGTGACGGTCCAAAAATAGCGCAGCACACCCAAAAACTGACAATGAACATTCCGATTGTGAACGTCGCCGATCCGAAAGTCCTCCGAACGTCGCGGCGGAAGTTCGCTTTAACAGTGGAGTCTGCGTTTGAGACGGTCATTCCGCGCTTCCGAGCCGGATTCGCGGATTAAGGGCGGCATAAAGGAGGTCGGCAAGTAGCGTGGCTATCACAAACAATGCGCCCACAACCATAACGCCCGCCTGCAACATTGGAAAATCTTTCTTATGGGCTGCCGTATAGATCAGGCTTCCAATGCCATGATAGTGAAACAGTATTTCGATTACCACAAGCCCGCCAATGAGATAGACGGTCTGGGTCGCAATAACGCTGATCGTCGGTAACAAGGCGTTGCGAAGCACGTGGCGCCAGATCACTTTTGGATAACTGAGGCCCTTGAGTATGGCAGTGCGCGTGTATTCGGCATCGAGCGCCTCGATGGTTCCGGCTCTGGCCATACGCGCAATGTAGCCGAAGAGAATGAGCACCAAAGGTATCGACGGAAGCAAGAGATGGTAGATCTGGGTAAAGACGCCTGCTCCGTTCGGCCACATAGCGGAGATTGGGAACCAGCGCAGCCACACGCCAAAAATGAGGATCAGTACAATCCCGGAGACGAACTCAGGCACGATCGTCGCTGAAAGACCCATTACCGATATAATCCGGTCCGCAGAACGTCCGCGAAACAGCGCCGCCGTTACACCGCCAATAATTCCCAGTGGCACGACCATTAGAAAGGCAACGAGTGCCAGCTTGGCGGAACTGAGAAACGCGGGACCCAAGAAATCGGTCACCGGTGCCCCATAAGCGTAGGACTTGCCAAGATCGCCGGTGACAAAACCCGATATCCAGGTGTTGTATTGGACGATCAGCGGTCGGTCTGTTCCCATCTCATGATTTATCACATCGACCGCTCTTTGATCGGCAAACGGGCCCAACATGGCGCGCCCGACGTCACCCGGCAGCATATGGCTACCGGCGAACACCAGCATGCTGAGTAACCAGAGCGTCACCAAGGAGAGGATGATCCGCTTCAGCAGGTAATACCCGATTTCCCTTTCCTCCGTTTGCTGGCGATACTTTAGCAGTCTCGCAGCATTTCAGCCGTAAGTCCAAACGTGGTCAATCGCTCTATCACAGAGCTGCCCTGGCCAGGAATAGATGACTCATTGCTGTCGGCTGGACGCCTGTTGCGCCCTTCTTCGTAGCGGTCAGGAAGTCGTAAAAGTAGGAGAATATGAGGGGTGTTTCGTCGAGCAGCAATTTTTGGATATTACCGGCTGCTGTTCTTTGTGCATCAAGGTCAAGTGCCGCGATATAGCCTTTAACCAGCGCATCATAGTCCGTATTCTTGAAGTGTGCCGAGTTCCATGTGCCGTCGCTGGTGAGCGGTGCTGACAGGAATACGTTTGGCACACCCCGGTGGCCATAGTCGGTTATACCCATGTCAGAGTCGAGCCATGGCGACTTTCCATAAACGGCCTCGCCATAGTATGCGCCCTGGTCCATGACGTTTAACTCAATAGTACCGCCTATTTCCTTCACCGCATTCTGGATCAATACCGCATAGTCGGGAATTTCCAGATATTTTTCCGTGGTAAGGGTTGACTTGAACCCATCCTTCAAACCAGCCGCTTCCATAAGCTGCTTTGCCTCGGCGATATTCTTCTCGCGTTGCGGAACGCTCGGATCAGTGGACGGGAAAGCTGCCGCAAAGGGGCTGTCGTTACCAATCTTCGCACGGCCCTTCATCAGCCCCTGCACAATATTTGGACGGTTGAGACAGAGTGCAATTGCGCGTCGTACCCTCTTGTCCTTAAATGGCTCGACGTCTGTGCGCATGTGAACCTGCTGGTGCGCAGTCGATGGGGTACTGATTATGTCGGTATTAGGATCGTTGAGCAGGCCAACGCCCTGAAGTACTGGGATCTGTGTAATGACATCTATTTGTCCGCCCTGAAGCGCCAGAATCTGCGGCTGGTAATCGTCATAAAAGCTGATTTCGACACGATCGGGGCCGGCGGGTTCACCCCAATAGTCAGGATTGCGAACGAACGAGGCGCCGGACTTGGGGGTATATTTCTCAAGTTTGAACGGTCCCGTGCCGATCATTGTTTTTTCGTATTCGCTATTCGAATCGGCAGGAATGATTACTGCGTTGTAATTGTCAGTCGACACCGCGTAGGGGAAATTTCCGTTAGCCGCGTCCAGATGGAACTCGACGGTATAGTCATCGACCTTATGCGTACCGCCTTTCGACAAAAGGCCGGTGAATACAGAAAGCGCGTTAGAGCCCATATCCGGGTCAGCTAGCCGATCGAAGGTTGCCACCACGTCGTCGGCCGTCATCATTTTTCCATTGTGGAATTTGACTCCCTTCCGCAGCTTGAATGTCCAGACCGTGCCATCCTGGTTGGCCGACCAACTCTCCGCCAGGACGGGGACGGCCGTGAGGTCTTTATCGGAAAGGACAAGCGTCTCGGCGGCTTGCGAAAGCACAGTGATGCCACCGCCATCTGCGATCTTGACTGGATCAATGGTGGCCGCCGGCACTATCTGGGCAACGCGGATGGTGCCACCTGTTGCGGCGTGCGCTGGACGTGCAGTCGCCAAATAACCCACGGCGGCGCTAATGTTGCCGATCAGCGGCGCTGAAAAGCCGATCACTGAGCCGTAGCGCAGAAATTCGCGGCGACTCACCGTTCCGTTGACAAGACCGTCAATCAGATGATTCTGGTGTTCACTGCGTCCACGCCGCAGCATGTCGAGAAGTCGATAGTTGATCGCCATGTTTCTCTCCTGGTTGGTGGTTATCACTCCCGTCTTGAGCGGGATTCTCTCTCGGTTTAATTCGCTGATCCATCCAATTCGCGCCCTAATGGCTCTGCTGATACGCTGAGTCTTCCCACGGAAAGTGATCGAGCCGCTCGATGCCGTTTTCGGTTATCAGAACTTGGGTTTCAAGTTTAATGCTCTCGCTCATGGTTTCTGCAATAAGGCTTTCCACGCAGATGACCATGTCTTTCCGGAAGTGCCCAGCGTGGGCAGATGCGAAATCAGAATGCAGCGGCACCACCGGCCATTCATCGGCCATGCCCACGCCATGGACCGCCAGCGAGTAGCGATAGGGCAGGTAACGGTCCGGAATGCGCCATGATTTCGCGTTGAACTCAGCAAAACTTACTCCATCGAAAATCAACGCCAAATTGTGATTAATTTGTTCGCAGGCTGCGCCGTAAAGCTCCCGCTGTTTTGGAGTCATCGTCGTGAATCCGCAGGTCCAGGAACGCGACAAGTCGGCGCAGTATCCATAGGGACCGATCATGTCGGTATCGAAGGCAATCATTTCACCGAGCTGGCAGGGCCGATCAGAACACTCAGAATACCAGGGATTGGTGTTAGGCCCGCAAGTGAGTAACCGGGTTTCAAGCCATTCGCCGCCAGATCGCGCATTCTCGAAATGAAGATGCGCCCACAACTCCTGCTCAGTAACGCCCGGGATGGAATGCTCATAGATGCGCGCCATACCTGCTTCGCAGACACGGATCGTCCAGCGCATCAATTCAATTTCGTCAGCTGACTTTATGGTTCGCGCCTGCTCAGTGATCGGAGCTCCGTCGACGAGGACAATACCGTCGGATTCGAGTGCGCGCTGGCCGGCAAGGTCAAGACGATCAATGCACACACGGCGATTGCCCCTACCGTGTTCGCGCACCGCCGCAGTGATTTCCCCACTCCAGCGTGCGACCCGCTCACCCACTTTGTCGCCTGCCGTCATAAACATCCAGCTTGTAGCAGGGCGTATCTCGTCTATCGTTTCAAGGCCACGGCAAATATGTTCGCTGCCGCTGAACTCGAACATAATGACGGGACCTCCGGCGAAGATCAGGGCGTATCGCGTGGGATTATGTAGAGTCCAGACCTGCATATTCTTGCAGTCGAGAGCGTAGCGAATGTTCACTGGGTCATAAAGAAGCGCAGCTGCGCAATCATGCTCCGTCAGCAGCTTGCGCAAGCGCGACAAACGGTAACCGCGCGCTCGCACAAGAGTTTCGTGCGATACCGGACTTTTAAGAGGTCTATCGACCCCTTCCATGTTCAGAAAACTACGCTTGCGCGTATCACGAAAAACGCCCTCCGCGATCATATTTGCGTGCCCTTCATAGTTCACCGACCAGCTCCCCACTCAGGCGGCGGCTGTAGAAGCGATAAAAATCGAGGACAGGACCTTCGAAATCGGCGGGCGCCAGAGGACCTCTTGCGTGGTGTTCCGATTGCATGCCGCGCATCAGGTCCACTAGCACGGTCTTGTCCTCGGCCATGGTTTCATTGAAAAGCTTCACCGCATGGTCCACAGCACTCTGCGGCCAGACGTCACCATAGAATATCAAGCCCAATTTGGCACGGACTCGATCGGTGGATTCGGGCTGAACGCAGATGAAAGAACTATAATCGCCACCGCAGCCGGAAACAAACCCCGGCGGAATCGCAAACATGACGCAATTGCCGGCTTCAGAATTCGTGAGATCGGGGTGGCCCTTCTGGGAGCGCGGAAGATCAGGTGAGTAGCCTGCATTATAGCCGAAATAGGCATCGCCAGCCTCGAAATGTGTGCATAGTTTCGTGGGGTTTACGGGATGGAGCGTCGTTTTGTGAAGCGGAGAGAGATGGTAGCCTTCCATGAAATTCTCGATCAGGCATTTCCAGTTGGTGTGCCACACTTCGTCCGCAACGTAGCGAAGCTTCATCTCCTCCATATGATAGTTACGAATCAGCTCCTCCAGCCCTTTCAGGCGGGGTGCCAGCGGCGGTGGATCTTTGCTCAAATTGGCAAAGAGAAAGCCGTGCCATTCTTCGGAGGCGAATTCCGGAAGGCGGCAGTTCTTCTTGTCAAATGTCTTGTGCTGGTCCATCCGCGGAGAGCCCGCCAGCTTTCCTTGAAGGTCGTAAGACCAGTGATGATAGGGACAAACCAACCGGTGGGCATGTCCGCGCCCAATTGCGATAATTGCGCCGCGATGGCGGCAGACATTCGACATGACACGAATCTTATGGTCCTCGCCACGGATGGCGACAAGCGGCTCATCACAGAGCTGAAATGTCATGAAATCACCGGTTTTCAGCAACTCCTCGCTGCGGCCGATACAGATCCATTCTCTCCCGAAGAGGTTTTCGCGTTCAAGATCGAGAACCCGTGCATCGGTATAATACGATTTTGGCATCGTCCATGCCTCGTCGTAACCTACTGCCTCGATCTCCTTCAGCGCACTTCCAAGTTCGGCAAGATCGTTAGTCGTCATACGGATATCCTTAAAACCTACAATGCCGGCTCGACCTTTCAGGCGGCCCGTCCATAGAACCCGATCTGCTCTTCCTTCGAAAACATGACGCCGGGCCGCTCATAATAGGAGAAGACTGCGATGTAGCGCTCCTTGGATCCCTTACATGGTGTCACACGATGCAAGGTGTTCTTGCCCTTGAACACATTGAGTGTCCCAGCATTCAGGTTGAGTGACTTAACGCTTGGATCCTTCCCCTCCAGCAAAAGTGCAACACCATTGTAGTTGGGATCGGCATCGGTACGGAGATCCGAGCGGTACTCGAACGCCCCTCCGCTTGTCGGGGCCTGGAGAAGCAGTGTGGTAGTGAATTCCGATCGATCGAAATGCCAGTTGAGCGCCTCACCTTCGCGATAACACATGACATTAAGGCGAGCCAGGGGATCGCGCATGGTAAACAGCGCCTCCTTATCCAAAGTCGCCGAGAGAAAGACTGTGAACTGAGGCCACTCATAGATCCACAGTGGCACGCTCTGCGGAATCTGGTCACTGCATACAGTGTGATTGACGGTATCGACCGTACGCAGTGCCGGATGATCTGGTGCAAGGCCCAGTACTTCTTTCTTGAAATAGATGTTATGCGACCGCTTGTGGACGAATGAGAGAGTTTCCATAACTGGTTTAATCTCGGTCATTGCACGTATCAGGGCATCCGGTCGTACGAAGCCCTCGAGATTGAACATGCCCTCGACCGCAAGATTGGCGCGACAGGTTTCAACAAGTTCGAACCATGCCGGGGAACCGGGCTTGTCTAGAGGGAAGCGATCAAGATCAAGAATGTCGCGCATTGCTATCCTCATCTGTACCCGAGGAAGCGATGTTGGATCACGTACAGGCGTTTCTCAAGCCGATAAAAACTTCAAGGAGTTTAGAAAAACTTAGCCAAAGCACCGAATCAAACCTGTCCCTCACCCTCGGCACCAAATCTCAAGCCAGCAAATGATTCATGCTACAAAATTTTGCAGCCGGTCGTAAAGCGCGCGCTCTATACGCAGACCCTCGCGTTTCAACCGCTTTTGGTTCGCCTCGCGGCGGGCATTGGGCATGCGCGCTCCTTTCTGCGATGTGATGGATTTTGTGAGTGCCCTGATTTGCGTCTCAAAAAGACCGCCGGAGAAGATTTTTGGTTCAAGGGCAATAAAGAACTGGCCACAGCCTATCGGCTTGCCATCGTTGGCCATGAACGAGCCCATCTGTGGGCCCCGGTTGGAGCCTGTCAGTGCCGCACACATCACCTCGACGATGAGGCCTTGGCCAAAACCCTTGTGGCCTCCAGCGGGAGCCATAGATCCGGCGAGACCTTCGTTTGGGTCCATTGTTGGTTTGCCCAGCTTATCCATTGCCCAACCCAAGGGTATGTGCTGGCCTTCTTCCGCCGCGCGTTTGACTGCCGTCCAAGTCACTGCCGAGGCGGACTGGTCGATAAGAAAGGCGATTTTGCCTTTCCCTCCCGGTACGGCAAATGACATTGGATTGGTGCCAATCACGGGTTTGGCTCCGCCCACTGGTGCGATCGCTGGCGTCGAATTGGTAAACCCAAACCCTACAAGGCCATGCCGGGCAAGGTAACCCGTGTGATAGCCCAGAGTAGCTGCATTGTAAGAATTATTGACGGCCATTCCGGCGATACCATGTTTGATCGCCGCAGGAATAAGCCTTTCGAAACCTTTTTCGATGGCTGGATGAGCAAAACCACGCTTCGCATCAATGCGGAAGGCGACTGATGAAAGATTTTTAACCGCAGGTTTCGCATGGCCATCAACTTTGCCACTCCGCACATGTTCACAATAATATTGCAGCCAGTAAAATCCATGGCCCTCAAGCCCTGAAAGTTCCGTATCAAGAATAGCATCGGTGAAATAGAGCGCATTGGCCGGTGAGGTTCCAGCACCCGTGAGCGCCGCAAATATCAGGGAACGGGCTTTGACCGGTGTAAGAATCAAACTCTCTTCCATAAGTGCTTCTCGTTTTCTGCTTGATCCAGTCCATCATGAGTGCGAAGCGTCTGGACACGATCTCTATAAATCAGGGGCTTAATAGTCGTTGACCTGTCCCCCTTCCGAAATGCGGCGCCTGACAAACGCATCGATTTCCTCTGAAATCGCCTCATCAAGGGACGGCTCCCGGTACTCGGCCAAAGCCTGCTTCCATAGGGCGTTGGCCTTTTGTGGTGCCTGCGGCGAACCAGCATCAACCCATTGGCCATTGTTCCGCCAATCAGAAATCAGGGGCTGATAAAACGCAGTCGCGTATCGCTGCAACGTATGCTGAGCGCCGAAGAAGTGGCCACCGGGGCCCACTTCAAGGATCGCATCAAGCGCCATGCTGTCGGTATCAACAATGACGGGTTGGAGAAACCGCTCGATCATCTGCAGCAGGTCTGCATCAAGAGCAAATTTCTCGAAAGAGGCAACCAGTCCGCCTTCCATCCATCCCGCGGCATGGACGATGAGATTGCCACCTCCCATGATGGCGCCCCACAAGGAAAACACAGTTTCATACGCCGCCTGGGCGTCGAGACTGTTGGCCGCGTTGGTGCTTGACGTGCGGTAGGGTAGCTTATAGCGCCGCGCAAGCTGACCGCCTATGATACAGGCCTGCATATATTCCGGCGTTCCGAAAGCAGGAGCTCCCGACTTCATGTCAACGTTTGATGTGAAGCTACCATAGACAAATGGTGCACCGGGTCGGACCAACTGCGAGAGCGCAAGACAAGCGAGGGTCTCTGCATTTTGTTCCACGAGTGCGCCAGCGAGTGTAACAGGTGCCATTGCACCTAAGAGGGTGAAAGGTGTTACAACGCAAATCTGGTTCCGCCGCGCCATTTCGATGATGCCCATGGCCATCGGATTGTCGAGCTTAAGCGGGGAATTGGTGTTGATGACCGTGTACGCCGAAGGCTCTTCGCGCATCTGCTCCTCGGTGATGCCGCGAGCCAGGCGGATTATCTCGAGGCTGTCGAGCAATCGCTCTCGTCCTGTTGAATAGACAAATGGCACTTTGTCCGAAAAGTGCATTTTGTTGCGCATGATGTGCAAATGGCGGACTGGAGATGGAACATCAAGCGCGTCCACTGAACCATCGCCGGAAGTATGGATGCAATTAAAGAATTGGCTGAGCTTTAGAAAATTGCTGTTGTCGTCAAGAGCCCCCGGGCGTCTTCCGCGGTCGAGGTCGGAACAATTGGGTGGGCCTCCGACGGGGCCAAATGCAATCCACTTTCCGCCAATCTGGATGTTGCGACTAGGGTTACGCGCATAGAAGGTAAATTCTGGCGGTGGCGACTTGATTGCCTCTTCAATGACCTCTCGCCCAATCCGTACGCGCTCTTCGCGAACGCTGGCCCCAGCATGCGCCAAAATATCCCGTGCCTCCGGAAAGAGTACGTCGATTCCGATCTCCTCAAGGACGCGGAGCGAATTTTGGTGAATTGCTTCAAGCTGGTCGTCCGACAGAATACGCGACGGCTCTAACGTCATTCGAGGCTGCGACCACGGCAATTGGTTTACCGGTTGATCTGCCGCTGCCATGCGGCGCCCCCGCCTTTCAACACTCATTGCGCAAATCCAAGACCCACGTAGGTCGACGATCGATATCCGTAGGGACGAACGCGGTTCGGTCTTCACCTGTTTGCATTCTCATGATGACCTCCGCTGATTGAACGATGGTTGACCACAAATTACTTTTTCTCAACGCTGAAAAATGTTAGGGTTCATTAGAAAAATTAAGCCAACTCCATTGTCCCTACCATTGCCGCCTCTCAATGCCCTCCGTGCCTTCGAAGCTGCAGCACGGGCTGGAAGCTACGTTGCAGCCGCTGAAGAGTTACGCGTTACACCCGCAGCCATCAGCCAGCAGGTCAGGCACCTTGAGGAATTCCTCGGAAAGCAGATGTTCATGCGGTTTAATAACCGTGTGGTTCTGACGGACGCCGGTCAGATCGTATATACTGGCGCTTCTGAGGCATTGCAGGCCATCTCCGCTCTGACCCAACGGATTATGTCGGGTGCAACGCGTTCGCGCTTAGTTGTGAGTGTTATCACTTCGGTGGCTGAGCGTTGGCTGGAACCCCGGCTTGCTGCATTTGCCTGCGCCCATTCGGCAATGCGTCTGGATCTGCGAGTAGAACAAGATCCGGTGGATTTTGCCCGGCACAATATAGACGTGCGAATCTGTTATGGTGCCAATCTCTATCCGGAGATGTCGGTTATTCAATTGAAGCATGATGAAGTCCTGCCAGTTTGCAGCCCAAAGTACCTCGACCGAAAGAGGGACGTGAAAAGCTTGGGCATGGTGGCAGTTCCCCCGGATGACCTCATCCATACCAACTGGGGCCCGATGTTCTTTTCGCACCCGACCTGGAAAGCTTGGTACGCTGCTGCGGAAATGGATTTGCCAGACGACTCCAAGGGGTATCAAATTGGAACGTCCGGACTTGTTCTTGATATGGCACGAGATGGCGTCGGGGTTGCCCTAGGCCAGCGGATGATAGCGGCCGATGATCTTGCTGCGGGTCGGCTCGTCGCTTTATCCGACATCGCGATCGCCTTAGGTCACCCCTATTGTTTCGTGTATCCGCGGAGCAAGGCCCGTAAGCCCGATCTACAAGCTCTGATAAGTTGGTTGTCGGAGGAAATAACTTAGCCCGCTGTCGTTTTGAACGTTCCGGTTTAGCCAAGGTTCGTTCGGCGATTTCATCAAACTGCTCTCAAGCCGCTTAGAACTCGGAAGTATTTTCCAATGCGACAGCCGAACAATCGTCGCTGGCTCACAGTATCTAGAAAAATACTTCCTCCTCGAAGTCGCTTCTTATCAGCGATCGGCAAATCAATTCCCTGCAACGCGAGCTGTAGGCTTGAGCGCAAGCTGGGCCTCATCCATGAGCCATTCCCGAAATACACGGATTTTTGGACGATCGCCTGAAGCTGTTACATACACCACATAGTAAGCGAGATCGGCTGGGAGACTGAGATCGAAGGGCTTGATCAGCCTACCCGCTTGCAGATCGTCAGCGACAAGCGCGCTTCTACCCAGAATTACCCCTTCGCCCTGAACGGCTGCCTGCACCGCGTGGACGGACGACTCAAAGCGAGGGCCGCGGTGGGCATCTACATCGTCGACACCGGCAGTCTTCAGCCAGATCGCCCAGTCAATCTCCATGTCATCATGGATAAGCGTATGATATTTGAGGTCACCGGGCGTTCTGAGGGGATGTGGTCCCTCAAGAAGCATTGGACTGCTGACAGGCGTCAATTCCTCCTTGAGAAGCAACTCAGAGGTGAGACCGACATAGCGCCCCCGACCATATCTGATGGCGATATCTATCCCATCATTGACGAAATCGGCCAGTTTGGGCGAAGTGATAAGACGGATATCGATCTCTGGATGCTTTTGCCGGAACCTGTAAAGGCGCGGCAGCAGCCACTTCGATGCAAATGAATCGACCGTACTGACATTCAGTATGCCCGAGGACTGCTGATCAATGATCGCCACTGTGGCCGCTGCTAGACGGTCCAGCGCGTCACGGACGGCCATCGCATACCTCGCACCGGCTTGGGTGAGATGAACGGCTCGCGTTTTCCGCTGAAACATCTCGATACCAAGGTGATCCTCCAAATGCCGGATTGCCCGGCTTACTGCTCCATGGGTTACATGAAGTTCATCGGCTGCTTTGGAAAAGCTCAAGAGCCTGGCCGCCGCCTCGAAGCTGCGCAGTGTGGTGAGTGGGGGTTGCTTACTCATCAACAAGGTTCATGTGTGATTTCTACTCACATATAAACGACCTATTAGTCGTTTGTCATCTCAATTCGAATGGATCATTTTATCCTCATGAACAGCGTTATTCCGCTTCGGATGCGCTCTTGATGAAAAGGAGAACGACATGACAAACGTGACCTACACTCACAGCTTCACGAACAGCGTGACCGGTTCGTCGGCTATTTGGACCTTTTTTACTTTTGCGCGGCGTATCGTGCGCAGGTTCAATGAACGCCGTGCCCTCAACTACCTGCTCAGCATGCCGGATTATCAGCTGAAAGATGTCGGCCTGCAGCGCGGTGACATCCAGCGCGAAGCCATCAAGCCTCTGTGGCGCATCTAACAAGCGTCGCAAATAAATTTGGCCTACGAACTTGGCGGAAGTGCAAGGCATGTCACTGCTCCCGCCAAGTTTACAAAACTAATGGGAGCGGCATTTCAGGTCTAACGCAAGCTATTGCCCTGACTGCCACGCGACAATAACTAATCCGTAGCCCGTCTGTGCGTCTAACTTTTTAGGCGCCATCTGCCCAGACGAGAAATATCGCACTGCTCACAGGAGCTAAAAATTGAACTTGCCGTCTCAAAACGGCGCGAGTTCTGGCTCGTCGTGAAGTCAAATCCCTCAGCTTGAACTGAGGTAGAGAAGTGGCTCCCTGAATGATCAAATCGATAGGATCGACCAATCGCGAATCGTAACCGCATGTCCCTGCTGTGGCCGCTCAGACTCCCTGTTTCCTCGTGTGCAATTCCCTGTTCTGACGATAAGCGAATTTGCCTATACTGCTGACATTGCGCGCTGAAATGCGCCGTGAGCTCATGAGTCGTACCCAGTTTTTCCGAAATTCCCTGCTATTTTCCCTGTTACCAGGAAAAATGGGTCAGAGACCGGTTCGTCACAAACTGCGTCCGCCACCATTGACCCACTGGGTCTGGATTATCACACTAAATCAACCACTTAGACAAACTGCTCAAAAACGCTTTGACCCATTCCGGTTTGAGGCGGGACAGCCGCAAAGCACGATAACCAAGGTTGTCGATCACAGTGAGGGCCGTCCGTTGAACAGATGACAGCGTGTGTCGAGGCGGCGAAACTGTCCAGAGTCAGGGGATCGACGCTTGACCTCGAAGCGATCAAATAGTTTGAATCTTGGCCACTACAATAACAAGACCCAATCCAAACAGCCCGTCATCGGCGAAAGAGGCCGAAAACTCTCGCCTCAGGGATCCAAGGATTGGGAGCGGAGCAAGAGGCCGAAAAGTCGCCCGTGAACAATCCGATTTTTTGACGCGTGAAGCGGCTTGAGTGAGCTGAAGATCATCGCTTGCAACAAGCGCAAAAGAAGCCTCAGCCAGGTGAGGAGGAGGAGGCGGAAGTTGTAGCCGGCGGCGGCGAGGACTGCGTTGACGGCATCGCCCTGTTCGTGAGCGAGATAATTGCGGCCCATGCGATGCTCGTTTTTGATGTGGCCTATGACCGGTTCGATTGCCGCTCGGCGGCGCATCTCGCGTTTGATGGCCGGAGTCATCCTCCGCTTCTGGCCGGAGGTGTAGACCTTGAACTTGTGGCTGAGGGGCGCGTTATGGCCGCAGTATCCGGCATCGGCGAGAATGCGCTCGATCCGATTGCCGATGGTCTTCTCCATGTCCGGGATAATCTCCGCCAGGGTGTGGCCGTCGTAAGGGTTGCCCGTCAGGGACTTGGCATGGAGCGCGAACTGGCCGCCCTTCGAGCGCTGCAAGGTGGTGGCCACCGACACCTTGACGCCGAACTTGTATGGCGCATGCGCCTTGCCCTTGCCGATGCATTCCACCTCCGGGGCGTCCAGGCTGTAGACCTTCTTGCCATGTTGTTTCTGACGTTGCTCCAGCACCCGGCCCGCCAGATGCAGCGGACGCAGGAAGATGTCACGCGATTGGTCATCACCGGCGATCTGCCGGGCGATGTCGCGGATGGTGCGGCCGAGATAGGTCTTGAGCTTGCGAAGCGCCTTGCCCGCCCGCTTGAACTGGTGGGCATGGGCGTATCTCTGATGCCTGATGAGCGCCAGCTTGCCCACCCGCCTGTAGGATTGGCGGAGATCGAGCCCCACGTTTCTGGCCAAGGCCACCAGCTTCTCGCGCGCCCGGTTCAAGAGCTTGGCATCGGTGGGGAACATGACATTCTTCGGCTGCACCGTGGTATCGACAATCACCCGGCGCGTATCTTCAGGTGCCATCGCCCCGGTCATCACCGCGACGGCCAGGCTCTCTTGCAGCAGAACTGTCACCCGCTCCTCGCCCATGCGCTGGCGCCAGCGGGTCAGCGAAGAACGGTCGAAGGGCAACTCGTGCTGGAAGAACTCTTCGCCGCAGAAATACTGGAAATAGGGGCTGTCCACGAAGCGCGCGCAGAGCTCCTCGCCGGAGAGATTGAACGTATGCTTGAGGATCGCCAGCCCCGCCATCAGCCGGGTGGGCAAGGGCGGCATGCCCGGGCCATCGCTGTAGACCTCGCCGCACTGAGCCTCGATGGCCGTCCACGAGATCGCTTTCGCAAGCTTCACCAACTCGTGGCTCATGTCGATGATCTGGTCGAGCCTGGAGCGGAACAGGTCCAACTCTCCCATCTCGCGGCGCTCTCTTGGCTTCATCTGCGAATCCCCCGGCTGATCACTCAACCGCAGTGAATCACGCTTTCCACCACCCGTGAATCTGGAGGGTTCTGTGAGGTCGCGCGGCGCTGCGGATGCGACGGGCTGTGTGCGCGACCTCATTGAAGCCGGATTGAACGAACCCGCTGACGCGGCCGTGCTATGGGATTTGTGTTGCGGCGCCTGCCCTGGGCGAGTGGCTTTGGGCGGGGCAGTGCGGCGATGTGGGCGGTGGCTGTTTGGAGCCGTTGATGTTGGCCGTGGCAATTGAGGCGGCGAGCGGCATTTTAGGCTCGGTTGCCGGGTGATGCTTCCGGTCGGCTGGCGGTTTGACAAGGAGGTGGACACGCGCCGTCATTGCGTCCGTCGATGCCGATGCCGCGCCGCCGCCAGGATCGATGCTCGGGCGAAAGCGTATGTTCATGACGTGTCGGGCCGTGGCCGGCAGCGCGGCAGTGTCGCGGTGATGCGCAGAGCGCCACCGCAACAGGGACAGACCGCCGGATCGAAGCGAGGGAACTGGCGGAGCGGCTGGATGATCTCGCTACCGGCACTGACCGGCGCGCGGGCCGCCTTCACCAGCAAGTGCCGGATGGCCGCGAGCCTCGTCCGGCGGCAGCCATTGGCAAGGAAGCCATAGTGGCGGATGCGGTGAAAGCCGTCGGGCAGGGCGTGCAGCAGGAAGCGGCGGATGAACTCGCCGGCGTCGAGCGCCATCAGCCTGGGGGCATTGCCATGGCGGTAATCGCGCCAGCGGAAAGTTACGGCTGTTGCATCGAGGCTGACCAGGCGGCTGTTGGCGATGGC
>JANMMJ010000247.1:0-12011 GCA_031373255.1 Hyphomicrobiales bacterium | reverse complement strand
CGGCGGCTTCGCGCTGATCTTTTCGATGTGGCGGCAAGGCATCACGAGAGCCCAGGCAACCATGCTGTGCTGGTCAACCCTCCTGTCATGGACATTGATTGCCGCCGTCGCCGTGGTCTCGTCGGACAATCATGCCGTTCTCCGACCGATCGTCATTGCGGGCCTGACCCTGGTTCTGCTGACCATGGCGTTCACCCTGGCTCAGTTTGCTTTCAGCCAGGGATTTCTTTCGCGGCGATTTTTCGAGGAAGCGGGTCGCCGCGCCCTGGCGCTGGCTGGCTCGCAACAGTTTGTCTGGGACTGGCAGGTTGATGAGCAGGATCTCTACGTCGGCGAAGAGATCGAACGCGCTATTGGTCTGGTTCCCGGTTTCTTTGCCGAGCAGGGCATCGACGGGTTGCTGGAACTTATTCATCCGCTTGATCGCCGGGTCTACCTTTCGGCGGTCGAGAATGCCGAGCGCCGCGGCAAGGGCGCCTTTACCCAGGATTTCCGGATGCGGGGCGGCGATGGCGTTTACCGATGGTTTGAACTGCGCGGCCGGGCGATGAGTGGCGCCGACCGCCGTGCCATTCGCTGCATCGGCACCCTCACCGACATCACCAACCGCAAGCGCAGTGAAGAGCGCCTGCTCAGCGATGCCGTCTACGACCGTGTCACCGAGCTTCCCAATCGCGCCCTGATGGTCGACCGGCTCGACCGCGCCATAATCCAGCTCGAGGCAGGCGACATTCGCGATCTTTACGTGCTGATGATCGATATCGACCGCTTCAAGGCGTTGAATGATGGCTTGGGTCACGAAACCGGCGATCATCTTCTCAATGTCACCGGCCGGCGCATTCTCAGTATTGCCGGCCCGAACGATACCGTGGCGCGCATGCCGGGTGATCAGTTTGCCGTGGTCTTTGTCGGCAGCAGTCCGGAACGCGACATCATCGGCTTCACCGAACAGGTAAGGCGCATAATCTCACGCCCGGTGCCCATGCGCCCGCGCGACGTCACGCTGACCGCCAGCATCGGCGTGGCCGGCTATCGCCAGGAGGGCCAGCACGCCACGCATATGATGCGCGACGCGGCGGTCGCACTTTACGAAGCCAAGCGGCGCGGCAAGGACGCGGTGGAATTTTTCCGTGCGTCGATGCGTGACGAACGCTCCGAGCTTGTAGCCCTGGAGCAGGATCTGTTGCGCGCTGTCGAGCGGAGCGAGATCGAGGTCTTCTACCAGCCAATCGCCAAGCTCACCGACATGGATCTCGCGGGCTTCGAAGCCCTGGTGCGCTGGCGCCATCCGATCCACGGCTTGCTGGCGCCGGAGAATTTCATCGGGATCGCCGAGCAGAGCGGCCTGATCCGCGACCTTGGCCGTCATGTCCTCAACGAGGCCGCACGGCAGCTTGGCATCTGGCAGCGTGCCTTTCGTCCGGCCAATCCGATATTCGTCGCCGTCAACCTGTCGTCCAGCGAGTTGATCCGCACCGACCTGATCGAAGACGTGAAAACCATTCTGGCGCGCGAGGGCATTGCCAGGGATACGCTCAAGATCGAGGTGACTGAATCGATTGTCATGGGCAATCCGGAACTCGGCACCCGCATTCTTGAAAAGCTGAAGGATCTGGGCGTAGGCCTTGCCTGTGATGATTTTGGCACCGGTTTCTCCTCCCTTTCAACCTTGCGCCGGCTGCCCTTCGACACCCTGAAAATCGACCGCAGCTTCATCGAGGCGGAGCCTGAAGACACACGCTCGGGCATAATCCTTTCGTCGATTGCGGGCCTGGCGCGCGAACTCGGTATGAAGATTGTAGCGGAGGGCATTGGCACCCAGGGCCAGGTCGACAGGCTGGCCAGCCTCGGCTGCGACTATGGCCAGGGCTATTTCATCGGCCAGCCCATGCCGGCCAAGCAGGTAACCGATGCCTTGAGCGGCCTTCCCTACGCAACCAATCGCGGCAAGAGTGTCATCACCGCCCTTTGGGAGAGGATGCGGGCCGAACCCCAGATGGCGACGCGGGACTTTGGCGATGAAGATCTGCCGCCACCCGTCAAATCGCGGCCCTATCTCGATCTCGAGCCTGTTGTTGTGCCGCAGCCGAAGCACCTGCCGGAGCAGCTTGTACGGTCTGTCAATCTCGATCCGCCGGCCCTCGGGACAGCACCGCTTGCGCCGCGTCCGCAGAAGCAAATTGAGCTTCCGGTCTTCGAACCGAGAAAGATTGTGACAGCGCCAGCACCTCCCGCGCCACGGCGGCCGGAACCCGCAGTTCAACTGCCTGTCAAGGCACCCGCGGTGATGCAGCCTGCAAAGCCCGAGCCGCACGGCGCAAAGCGCAATGGTGCAAAGCCCGCCAAGAAAAAACGCCATGCGCCGCCAAAACAGGCGAAACCGCCAAGACCGTCAAAGCCCGAAACAGTAGCGACCAAGGCAAAACGCAAGGCCCGGCCGAAGAAGAGGTCTCCTTAGAGATGTTCAGTCCCGGCATTTGATGGAAAGATTTTGTTCATCGAGTGGAAGGGGGCGCTATGCCGCAGCGGGAATTGCGCCGATCTGTTGCATCAGGGACAGTGCATCAATCATCGCGATATGTTCGGTGATCTTCCCGTTGCTGATGCTGTGATTGGTGATGGCCGGGATTTTGACCGGCTTGTTGCTTGCGGGAATGCCATTGAACGGACCGGTATGAACGGCGTGCCATTCCAGGTAGGTCGAGACGCGGTCGCCCTCGGCAAGCTGCGATTTGATCACGTGCCTTCCCTTGCTGAAAGCCGTGAAGAATGCTCCCGCTGCCTGCATGAAGCCGTTGAAGTCCATCGTGCCGGGAACCCCCGACATCGTGAATTTGGCATCATCGCTGTAGATGCCCTGCAGCTTGGCCATATCGCCCGCATCGATTGCCTGAAAGAGCTGGGCGGTCAGCGCCTTGTTTGCTTCGGTAGACATCTCGATCTCCTGTGCTGGTGAGGTGGTCACAAAATTGGCCTGGTATTTGCTCCCCGTAGAAATTCTCGTCATCGATATTGGCGTATGCCCGCGCGGCGTCTTAAGCAAGGAATGCGCACCGGCATAGCGGATTTGCCTCATTGCGCGCCGGTTGCCCCTTCAAGCTCGACGGAGAGTGTCACGCCGATGATATGGCGGGTCTCGCCCTCTGCGTCCTTGCTGACACTGTAACCCGCACTCAACGCGGTCGACTCCGTCAGGCCCGTTTCACCCTCTCCGAAATCGTAGCGCAGCGTGATGTCGGCAAGATGCACGGTCGCGTCTGGCGCGCCATGTGCAAGAAATTTCTGCAAGGAATAGCTCGCCATCAGAGTGAAAGGCCCGGACTCAAATTCAGCGCCGAACGTCGCCATCAGGGCATCGTCAGGTTCGCCATCGAAATGCTTGAAGTAAGTAAGCTCACCCAGCAGGCGTAGCGTGGCATCATCGATTTCCGTTGCCATGGTCGCTGCCGCCAGCACGCCTGTTTCATTCCTGGGCCGGATGCCCTCGTCAGCCTGCTCTTGTGTTGCCTGTCCAGACCTTTGGTGCAGAAAGCCGATGCGATAGCCGAAATCGCCTTCCGCGTAGCAATCCGTGATCTCCGCCTCTCTGCATCCGTCAAGAATGATGGCCAGGGACGCTACTCCTTTGCGATTGCCCGCACCGCCATCGTCAAGCCGGGTGCGGCCGCGGGAGGTGAACAACGACCCGCTCAGGACCGACCGGTCGATTGTGAAGGCGCTTGCAACCAGTCTGTTAGAACCAAGCCAACCATCGAAGCCGATGACCGCTTCTGCGCCCAGGCGCTCATCGAGGTCATAATCGCCCACCAAATCCGTTGCGTGAAGTCCCTCAAGCGCCACCGTTGCGAGGCCGAAACTCGCCTCGAATTTTCCCAGCCTGAGATAAGTGTCATCATCGCCAATCCGCGCCGAAATGTTTTCAACATAGCTTCCCACATCCGCGAAGATCTGGTTTGTCCCGCCCTCCGCGTCAGTGACCGTTTCGGTGGCCACGGAGAGGTTCAGCCGCAAATGATCGGCCGGTTGATAGAACAGGGCCGTGTCAATGGTCGGGAAAACATTGATCGAACCGCCCTCACCACTCCCGGAAAGCTTCGTCCGCTCGCTGGCCAGTTCAAGCGATACCGCGTAGCCCGCGCACGGCGCCGCACAGTCCTCATCCGCCAGCACTGGCATGGCGGCAAACCCCAGCAGTGCAATGACGCCGGCCGTGCAAAGGCAATTGAGGGCCAGTCCGATCGAAAATCTCCCATACCCGATCTGCGTTCGCCGCCGATCATGCCATGGCGAAGCGCGGGAGCAAATGGCTGAAGAGGAGCGGAGCGGCGCCGGTCACGCCGATCCGCTTCTCCCTGTCCTGCCGCGCCGTCTCAGACGATCAGCAGGTCATCGATGATGTGACCGTCGTTGTTCTGATCACTCACGCCAATGAGCCTGATGATGTCGCCATCGCCCTTGAGTGTAAGCTGCCAAACCTCGCCCACCTGTGTTTCGCTCGCTATGCTTGCGGTTCCGCCAAAAAGATCGATCACGTCGAGAGCATCCCTGCTGTAGTGGGTGATCGTATCGGTTTCGATTGTGCCGTTGTGACCACTTCGGAAGATAAAACTGTCAGCGCCAGGTCCGCCCTTGAGCCAGTCATTGCCGCCGCCGCCGGACAAATCGTCGTGCCCGCCGCCACCACGGATCGCGTCATTGCCGGCGCCGCCATGCATCGTGTCGTTTCCGGTCCCGCCATTCATGTTGTCATTGCCGCCACGGCCGCGCATCTCGTCACCGCCGGCATAGCCGGGCAGGCTGTCATTGCCCGCCGTGCCGTTGACAATGATCCTGGTGAGTTCCTCACGTTCGCCATCGGCGTTTGTCGTCAGTAGATTGCCGACACCCGCGGCGTAGTATTTGTTTTCCGTCGAGGGATCGAGCGGGTTGACGTCTTTGGTCTTGAGCGTGCCGCCGAAGGAGCCGTAACCCACATTTGTAATGGCATTGAGCGCCAGCACCTGAGCGAAATCTTCGGCTATTCCCGGTGCAAACTCCTGGTCATAGGTGTCGCCCACATGGGGATTGGCCAGCATGACAATGCCGGGCTGGGCGCCGTTGACGCCGGTTTCCCATGATCCGTGCGTGTCGATGGGCACCGGGTTCCCGGCTTCATAGCTGCGGGAGAATTCGCCGAAATACCAGACATTGCCGGCATCGTCCTGCGCGAACCAGTCGAAGGTGTCCTCGACGACCAGCCCGTTCTCGTAAGCGACATCGTGCACCACGACACAGGTGACGCCATCGACAACTTTCGTCTGGCGCAGCACGGTGAAAACATCGGTCGATCCCGCGTCCTTGCTTTCATAGACGAAGCTCGTCCCGGGTCTCAGTGTAAGGAAAGGATTGTCGATGTTGGTCGTGAACGAGCTCGCATCCGGGCGTGGAATGGTAATGTCCATGGCAATTCTCCTTGTTGCTGTGACACCGTCTGGTTCGCGACAAGGCGGCGCCTCCGGCGCGCAGGGTGTGGTGCGCGAGGTTGTGCAATCCGGTCGTGGCGCAGAAGCGGCGCGTGGTGCAGGCGCTGTGCCGTGATCTGTTTCAGCGCCTCAAGCTACTACGCGGGTACGGTTGGGAATCTTTCAAACGCGGTGAAGCGTCGAGGGTGCGCGCGAAGCTTCAGTCGAAAGCGTCGATGAAATCGGCCTTGAAGGTCAAGGGCCCGGTTTGATGTCCGCGAATGGCAACGTCTCCCTCGTCAAGCAGGGACTCGTCGACCGAATTTCTTGCGTCCCGGATATCGACGGTCCACATCCGTCCGTCGAAGGCTTTGAGCTGCAGGACCGTGTCGCCGTCGACGGAAAAGACGGTACCGCCAAGTTGGCCCCGCTCCGGCTGGCTCCACGCGTCATAGGGAATGTCAGTATAATTCTTGTAGGAAGGGATATGCGCTGAAAGAAACGCATGCGTCGCCGATCCCACGTGGAAAACATGCAAAGTGACGCCAAGCGCAAGGCTCGCGGCGGCGGCGGCGAGCGCGACGGTGAGCGGCCGGAAGCGATAGCCGCGCGGCGTGCGCGAGAATCCAAGATATGCGCTCGCAGTAAAGAAGGCGAAGAGCACAAGGCAGAGCAGCGGAATGCCGAGGGCGAAATCGTCGAAGGGCATCTCGTCGAGTCCGCGCCCGCCGGTTTGCGACAGATCGGAGACAGCGAAGATGCCGAGAGCCGCCGTCAGCCCGCCGAACACGATGGAAGCCCCGGCGAGCAGCCAGAAGACCGAGCGCATCGCCAGGAAATAGGCCAGCGATCGCGGCCGGAGCCCGCGCATCTTGATTTCCGCCAACACATCGCGGCTGAGCTTGCTCATGGGTCCAAACTTCCAATTCCGAGTCCCGCCGCTTCCAGTGCCGGCTTCAACTGGTTCAATCCGCGCCTGATGAAGGTGGCTACGGTTCCCGCCGGCAAGGCCAGGATATCGGCAATCTCGGTGTAGCTCTTGTCCTCGAGAAACCGGAGAACCAGAACCTCCCGGTATCTTCTGTCGAGCCCGTCGAGGCACGCGCAGATCGTTCTGGTGATGCCAAGAGACGCGAGTTCGTGGTGGGGATCGCGCGTTTCGCCGATGCGTTCGAGAAGCATCTTCCCATCCTCGCCATCGATCGTCTGCGGCTGGGCCCGCCGCTTGCGCAGCGCCGTCATGGCTTCATTATGGGCAATGCGGTAGATCCACGGCGCAAACGGCCGCGACCGGTCATAGCCCCGCAGGTTCACATAAGCCTTGATGAAGATGTCCTGCAGAACGTCCTCGGTGGCATGGCCATGCTGCCCGAGCAGCCGGCCGACATAGCGCGAAAGCGGCGCCTCATAGCGGCTGATCAGAAGCCCATAGACATCCCTGTCGATCAAAGACCTTTCGACAAGTGTCCGGTCATCGACTGTCGCGGCGTCTTTCACGCGTTCGGTTTCCAGATGAATTCGGTCCCTGCGTGCCACCAGGTTAGCCCGGACTATCGCCCAATGCAGCTACTACGCACGGGGCCTGATTTTCCTTTCAGCCTGGCAGGCCTGTTATTCATTTCCGCCCGTCATTCTAGCGATTGAATGGGCAATCATTAACATTTGACTTAAAGTTACGCGCCGGTAATCTAACTTGAGCGGCAGTAACAGGGACGGTGAGTAAAATGACTGACGTAACTTTCTATGCACCAATCAATATGAGCAACTTCGATTGGTTTTATCAACTTCCAACGACCGACTCGGATCTCAAGAGTACCGCCATTCGGATGACTGACGGAATTAAGGAAGCTGTGTATTTTGGGGGTTTTCAGTACGGCTTCTTCACACCCGAGGACAGCACCGCTGCTGATAAACTTGGTGCAATCAGCGGGACCATGACGGGGTATGACCTCTATGAAGATCAGATTATTCGTGTCCGAATGAGAGATTTCTCGGTCGATGCGATTACTGCGCTGGTTTATGTGGATTTGGGTGCTACGGGCGATCCTCAATACAGAGATTTCGACAACGAACTACTTCGTATGCTTTTTGTCGGAGCCGACAGCATCCAGGGGTCGGCATTCAATGATATCCTTAAGGGCTTCGACGGTAATGACAGCATTGGCGGCGGCGCCAGACTCGATACACTCTATGGTGGCGCTGGCCTGGATACGCTAGATGGCGGTGCCGGGAACGACAGGCTCATCGGTGAAAATTCCAACGATACACTCATTGGCGGTTTGGGACGTGATCTCCTGATCGGTGGCGCTGGCGGTGACAAGTTTGTCTATACGTCAGTCGTCCAGTCCGGCACCACAGCGTCTACGGCCGATGAAATCCGCGGCCTCGGCATCAACGACCGCATCGATGTCAGTTCCATTGACGCAATCTCCGGCGGAACAAACAACGAGTTTACCTTTGTCGGTTCAGCCAATTTTGCCGGAGCAGGGCAGATCAGGGCCGTTGACACGGCCGATGGCGTCCAGGTGCTGTTCAATGTGTCCGGTTTCGGAGGCGCCGAAATGTCGATCCTGATCACCGGCATCACTTCGTCTGACCTGAATTCAGACCATTTCATTCTCTAACTCTATTCTAAAGACTCTTCCCCAGCTTTGCTGGGGAAGTGGCCCCGGACTTGATCCGGGGCCGAAGGGGTGTTTCGGCCAGAACGGCTACTCAGCGGCAACACCCCCACCCCGCTTCGCGGTACTCCCCCATCGAAGATGGGGGAGAAACAGCGCGACTCTATTCCTTCGGCGCTTCCGTCTCGACCAGCGCTGCAAGCTGCCGCAGTGAATCCTGCCAGCCGAGATAGCACATCTCAAGCGGGATCACTTCCGGCACATTCTCCTGCGTGATCGAAAGATCAGTGCCGCATGACACGGCCTTCAGGATCACTGTCACGGTAATGATCCCCGGCAGGTTGGGATCGTCGAACTTGTCCGTGTAGCGCAGCTTTTCATGCGGCTTGAGTTCAAGGAACTCGCCGCCGAAGGAATGCGCCTGGCCATTGGCGAAATTGGTGAAGGAGGCCTTGAACGTGCCGCCCACCTTCGGCTCGATGTGCTGGACCTTGGCCGTGAAGCCATTGGGCGGCAGCCATTTCGCCATCGCATCGGCATCGAGAAAGGCCTTGTAGACCAGTTCCGGCCGTGCCTTGAGCACGCGGTGAAGCCTGACGGTATTGCCCATTTTTGTCTCCTGTTTGCTGATTTGATTTCGCGCCGGTTGGCGCTCTCACTTTGTGTTTGAAAGCAGCGCGAACATGGCGCCTTGCGGATCCGTGCCCTGCACGATCCACTGCTTGGTCGGCACTTCATGCGGCCCCATCGTCACCTTGCCGCCGTGCTTTTCGATCCGCGCGATGGCGGCATCGATGCCGTCGACATTGAAGTAGTAAAGCCAGATCGGCTGCGGCATGTCCTTCGTCTTGGTCATCATCGCACCGATGGCGCCGTCGCCGGCGGCGAAGATCTGATAGATGCCCATCGCTCCCATATCGAGGCCCTGGTCCTTGGTCCATCCGAACATCGTCTCATAGAAGGTCCAGGCTTGCGGCCCGTCGCCAGCATGAAGCTCGCGCCAGCCGATGTGTCCCGGCGTTCCCGCCGCAACCTTGGCCGGCGTTTCGCTGCTGTTCGGCTTGAACAGGTTGAAGGTTGCACCATGCGGGTCGGCCGCCACGGCGAACCGGCCGATGCCTGGAATGTCGGCAGGCTCCTGGCAGATGCGGCCGCCCAGCGTCTTGACGCGCTTTGCATCGTCATCAACGCCAGGCGAATAGATATAGCCGTTCCACTTCGGCGGGACTTGCGCGGCTTGCTTTTCTTCCATTAGGCCGCCCACCATGATGTCGCCTGCCCACAGGATCGAATAGGCCCCGCCCGGCATGCCGGAATCCTCGATGCGCCAGCCGGCGACCGGACTGTAGAATGCGGCGGCCGCCTTCAAGTCGGGTGTAATCATGTCGTACCAGATGAACTTCGACGGGTTGCGCGTCATGCTTCGGCTCCTTTGCTTTCGGGTATATGGAACAGCATCTCTGCATAGCGTTTCAGATGCTGAATTGAGTCCACCGCAACTTCTTGACCGTTTTTGGCTTTGGCCAGGATAAATGAGCCCTGCAGCACCGCCTGGGTGAAAAGCGCAAGGCTTTCCGCCGTCCATGCGGCGTCAGGCTCGTAATATTCCTTGGCAAGCGCAATATCCTTGGCCACTTCCGCCGCATGTGCGCTGATGGCGCGCTCGCAGGCATTGCGGATTTCGGGATGCGTCATGTAGGTCTCCTGCACCATGGTGCCGAGCAGGCACGTGTATTCCGGCAGCGTGCCGTTGAGGATGGCAATGCGGAAGTCGATGTAGCCGAGAAAGCGGAGCAGGGGGTCGGGCAACTGCCGGTAGGGTGCCTGGGCGAACAGGCCATCCGCCATGGCGCCAAAATGGGCTGCTGCCGATATGGCGAGGTCTTCCTTGTCCTTGAAGTGATGGAAGAAGCCGCCCTTGGTCACGTGCGCCGCCTCGCAGATATTGTCGACGGTCGATGCAGTATAGCCCTTGCTCCGGATCACATGGAGTGCTGCGTCGAGAATGCGGGAACGGGATGTGGGCCTGACGTATTCCATGAAAATAACATACCAACCAGTCGGTATGTGTCAAGTGAAAATGTTAGCTTTTAATAATTGTCATCCCCGCCCGCTCGAATTCTTCCGTTGGCGCGTCCTTCTCCACCACCAGTGTTCCGGCAGCATTCAGTGGCGCGATCTGGTGCGGAGACACAGCGCCCATCTTCTCCATGGTCGCGAGAACGATCGTTTCGCCCGCTCTCGAAATCAGCGCGCGCTTGATCGCGGCCTCCTCGAATTCACCGGTGGTGAAGCCCTCTGCCGGGTGCACGCCCGTGACGCCCAGGAAAAACAGGTCAGCCCTGATCCGCGTGATGGCTTCCATCGCCGCCGCCCCGACATTTACCATCGAGTGCCGGAATAGGCGCCCGCCGATGACAATGACCTCGATTGTCTGGTGATGCTCCAATGCAGCGGCGATCGCGGGACTATGCGTTACGACCGTCGCCCGGAGATCGGCAGGCAGGCATTGGACAAGTGCCATATGTGTCGTGCCGCCATCGATGATGACTGTCTGGCCGGGCTGGATCAGGCGTGCGCCGGACTGTCCCAGCCGCGCCTTGGCAGCCACGGACATGCCGCGTCGGACGTCGAGTGGTGCGGTGGTTGGCGAGGCGGGAAGTGCGCCTCCATGCACACGGAGAAGTTTCCCGTCGGCCGCGAGTTCGCGCAGGTCGCGCCGGATCGTGTCCTCGGAAAGCGAAAGCTCCGCGCTCACGGCCTTGGCGACCACTCTCCCATCACGGGCCAGGAGATCCAGGATATGGCGTTTGCGTTGCTCTGTCAGCATGATTGCATGAATATGCACGATATTGCATGAAATGTCACGATATGTTATGGAGGTGCCGTCAGTCGCAAACAAGGAGTATCCGATGAACGCCAAACCCATGATGATCCTGATTGCCGGGCCCTATCGCTCCGGCACTGGCGACGATCCCGCAAAAATGTCGGCCAACCTGAAAAGGCTCGAGGAAGCCTCTTGGCCGATCTTTCGCCGCGGCCATGTGCCGATGATTGGTGAATGGGTGGCGCTCCCCATCTGGCAGCGCGCCGGCGGCAAGGCGGTGGGTGACGCGCTTTACGACGAAGTCCTGCATCCTACCGCCCACCGGCTGCTGCAGTTCTGCGATGCCGTGCTGCGCTTGCCGGGTGCTTCCGCCGGTGCCGACAACGACGTGAAAATAGCGAAAGAGCGCGGTATTCCAGTCTATTTCGACGTCAGCGAGATCCCCGCTGCGGCCTGATTGGCCAGTGTCGTAAACACCGCATGAAGCGCCTGTAATAGTTTCGGCCACAACACAAATGCCTCGCACAGAGGTGAAAATTCGTGTGACGACTTTTGCCGGGGGATAGGCAATATCAGTCTCATGATACTGTTCACCGATCGCGCCGGGCGCTTTTCCCCCCTCAAGACCGCAATATTCGCGGTCTTGTGCATTCCTGCATTGATCCTGCTTTACCGCTACGGATCGCATGACCTGGGGCCGCTTCCCTATAAGGAAGCTATCCATCACACGGGTGACTGGGCTGTGCGCTTCCTCGTGGCGGCCCTATTGCTCACCCCCGCCCAGCGCATCTTCAATTGGTCGAAACTGGCGCTCGTCCGCCGCATGGCGGGCCTCGGCGCCTTCGCTTACGCAGCACTTCACTTCTTCCTCTATATCGCTGATTCGAAATACAATATCGGCTTTGTCGCCTCGGAAATCGTCCAGCGCATCTACCTGACCATCGGCTTCGTCGCCATTCTTGGCCTCAGCGCCCTCGCCGCCACCTCGACCGATTGGGCCATCCGCAAGCTTGGCAGCCGCTGGAAGCAACTCCATCGCATCGTCTACGGCATCGCCGTGCTGGCAATCCTGCACTACTTCATGCAATCGAAGATCGACGTGTCACAGCCCACCCTGATCCT
>JANMMJ010000246.1:0-68356 GCA_031373255.1 Hyphomicrobiales bacterium | reverse complement strand
TGCAATTCGCGGCCGATGTTGGTGTTGAGCAGCGTCTCGTAGCCTTCGCGGCCACCCCACATCACATAGTTCTCGCCACCCAGGCCCTTGGTCACGTCGAGGCAGTGCTTCACCTGTGCTGCGCAATAGGCGAAAATATCGGGATCGGGATTGGTGGCGGCGCCCGCCATGAAGCGGCGGTTGGAAAACATGTTGGCCGTGCCCCACAGAAGTTTCTTGCCGGTCTTGGCCATTTTGGCTTCGAGGATGTTGGCAATCGCCGTCACATTGGCGTTGAATTCCTTGAGCGACTTGCCTTCAGGCGCGATATCGAGATCGTGGAAGGAGAAATAGTCAACGCCGAGGAGGCGCAGCGTCTCGAACATGACATCGGCCTTGGTGCGCGCGGCGGCCATGGGATCGGGATCATGGTGCCAGGGGCGCAGGAAGGTTTCGCCACCGAAAGGATCGAGACCGGGCCAGCACAGGGTGTGCCAGTAGCACACGGCGAAGCGCAGATGCTCGGCCATGGTCTTGCCGAGCACCTTCTGCTTCGGATTGTACCAGCGGTAGGCGAGCGCCGACTTCGCTTCCGGGCCTTCATATCTTATCGGATCGGTAATCGAATAGAACTTGGTCATCAGCGATAGATCTCCTTGATGGCAGGATAGATTTGGGCATAGCGCCGGTAGTGGCTTTCATAGGCTTCGCGGATCTTCGGATCGGGCTTGATGGTGCGCGCGGTTTTGGGGGCGGTGAGGATCTTGCGGTAGTCAGCGCCGGTGGCGGCGATGAGCCCCAGGCGGGCAGCACCGAAGGCGCCGCCAACATCGCCTGCGGCCGGCAGGTCGATCGGAACGCCGAGCACGGTTGCGATGATCCTGAGCCAGAGTTCGGAGCGTGACCCCCCGCCCACGGCCATGACACGCTTCACTTCGGTACCTGCACCCTTCAGGGCTTCCAGGCTGTCGCGGAAGGCGAAGGCCACGGCGTCAAGGGCGGCATGGGTCAGCGCCTTGTGGCCGGTCTCATGGCCCAATCCCATGATGAGCCCGCGCACCTGCGAATCTCCAACAGGGGTGCGTTCGCCGGAGAGATAGGGCAGGAACAGTGTCGGCGATGGGCCTTCGAGCTTCGTGCCGAGCTTGCCGATGAGCTTGGGTGCGGGCGTGCCCAGCACACCTGCGAGCCATTCGAGACTCACCGCAGCTGAGAGAATAACACCCATCTGGTGCCAGGTGCCCGGCACGGCATGGCAGAAGGCATGCACCATGCGCCCGGCATTGGGGCGGAATTTGTCATTGGAGACAAACATCACGCCGGACGTGCCGATCGACACAAGTGCGGCATTGTCGGTGACAGCACCAATGCCACATGCGGCCGCGGCATTGTCACCACCGCCACCTGCCACCACCGGACGTTTCGGCATGCCCCAGGCCCTGGCGACGGCGGGCGTCAACTGTCCGGTGGCGTCGGTGCCTTCGTAGAGCTTCGGCATCTGGTCAAGGCGCATGTCCGAAGCCGCAAGCAGCATGCCGGACCATTGGCGTTTGGCAATGTCCAGCCAGAACGTGCCGGAACTGTCCGACATGTCGGAGGCATATTCGCCGGTCATGCGGAAGCGGATGTAGTCCTTCGGCAGCAGCACCTTCGCCACCCTGGCAAAAATCTTTGGTTCGTGCTTCTTCACCCACACCAGCTTTGGCGCGGTGTAGCCAGCAAGCGGCACATTGCCGGCATGGGCCACAGCGCCGGGCTCCCTCGCCATGATGTCCTCGCATTCGCGGAAGGAACGGGCATCGTTCCACAAGATGCAGGGGCGCAGCGGCTTGCCCGCGGCATCGAGCAGCGTTGCGCCATGCTGCTGTCCCGAAAGCCCGATGCCGGCAACAGCGGCAATCGCCTTGGGCTTCATCCGGCCAATTGCCTTCACCACGGCATTGCAGGCCTTCCACCAGTCTTCCGGATTCTGCTCGGACCAGCCCGGCTGGGGACGCGACACCTTCAATGGCGCGGACGCGGTGGCGATGATTTTCTGCCGTTCATCAATGAGCACGCCCTTGACCGAGGAGGTGCCGAAATCAAGTCCGAGATACATCACTGCGCCTCATGCAAGTTAGGGGAGTTTGTCACGGAAGATTGTCGCGAAGGAAAATATCGATGCGGATGCGCTCCTGGCTTTCGACCAGCGGAATGTTGTCGCACCTCGAAAGCAGAACGCGCACCGCACTTCTGACCTCATGGCCTGCGTCCTGGTTGATGATGGCATCGACGGTGCCACTGATCAGCGCCTTGCGGGCATGGTCGGTAAGTTCATGAGCGATGAAGACGATACTGTTGTGGCGGCCGATCTTTTCCAGCGCGGTGATGATGCCGCGGGTGCCGCCGCCGGCATTGTAGATGCCGATGAGGCCCGGATGCTCCTTGAGGAGCTGGATGGTGACTTCCTCGACCTTCTGCCAGTCGTCGCGGCCCTCGCGCACGGGAAGTATCTTCAGGTGGCGGTATTCATGCGCCATGACCTGCTCGAAGCCGAACTGGCGCTCGATGTGGTCGCGCAGCGCCAGCGATCCGGCAATGAGCCCGACCTCGCCCTGGCGTTCGCCCAGGAACTTGCCCATCAGGCTGGCGGCGGTGCGCCCGGCGGAGGAATTGTCGATGCCGGCATAATGGGTGCGCTTCGATCCCGGCACGTCGGAGACCAGCGTGACAACGGCAACGCCGCGATGTGTCAGGGCATTGATCGACTCGCGCACCGCCGGGTGATCGAGGGCCACCACGGCCACGCCATCATACATGTCGCCGATCTGGTCCAGCGTCGTGGCCAGCAGCGTGCCGTCGAAGACATCGGTGAAGCGCATGTCGATCGAAACACGCTCGGGCGCCATGCGTTCGGCGGCGGCGCGCACTTCCTCGCCGAGCGTCACCATGAATGAATTGTTGTTGTTGGGCAGCACGAAGCAGAAGCGGTATTCGCGCGAGCGGGCAAGGCGGGCAGCGATACGGTCGGGCTGGTAGTTCAGTTCGCGGATGGCGCCTTCGACGCGCTCGACGGTGATGGTGCGCACACCGGGCCTGCGATTGAGCACGCGATCAACGGTCGCCACGCTGACGCCCGCCGTTTTGGCGACGTCCTGAATCGTTATTTTTCCCATTTGTATGATTTGTCGCCGAGAGAGAGGATTTTGTCAATTTCTGAGGTGCGGACGTCAAATTGAATGGGTGGATCTCACGCCCTGGTGCAGTGAACTTCTAATATCGTCATGCCAGCGAAGGCTGGCATCCCGCTTTTCCTGCCATCAATTGCACGAGTCCAAAGTTGGACCCCAGCATTCGCTGGGGTGACGGGTAAGGTGTGCATTGATTGCTCGGGCACCTGCGCGTTTGCACCACTCCCGTAATGCCGGAGCAACTACCCGTACCAGTGCTCTTGCCTCAGCCATCGTGACCATGTTGACTTCAATTGCAGATTGCTAAGTCTTCCAGGACATCAATCTCAATGTCGTCGAACGACACTGCGTACGATTCCCGCATGCGAGCGATTAGTTCAGCTATAATAGCGCTCCGAGCGAACCAATCGTCTCGCTGCTGCTTAGACGGCCAACGGGCAATGGCGACAAAGCTTCCGTCCATGGCTCGACCAAGTGTCGAGCCCAAACTCAGCCCTTCCGAAATACCGGCGCGAGTCACTTCGGCCCAGTCATTGAGATATTGATCTTCGGTTCCAGCTTTCAGAGTCCATCGATAGATGGCTACGAACATAGTTGCCTCCCTTGTCGCAAATTTTGCGCCATTGATGGAAGGTACTCCAATTCACACAAGCCATACCAATTCGAGGTTTTGATGAAAGCATAAATACTTTTTAGGCCGCATTCCCTGCCTTATCGAAGCGATCCGCCCTGCCACAGGCTCAGGCGAATGCCCTTTGCCCGTCCTGCCAGCGGCGGCTGGCATCTTGCTTCTCGAGCGTCCGGGTCTTCGAGCCCAGAGCGGACCCGTCATTGAACTGATGGAGGCAGACGACTACGCTTGTCGGGCATACGCAGGAAGGTAGCCAGAAAATGCATCCGACTGAAAAAGCTGTCCGGCAGTTTCACGAATCCTGGGACATGCGCGACCCCGATCGAGGCGCAGCCGTAATTGCCGAAGACTGCGATTTCGAGGATATCGCCCGTGGCGAGAAACTTCCCGGGAAAGATGCTTACAAGGCCGATTATTACCGTTGGCGCGAAGCCTTCCCGGACGGGCTCTGCAGAGTCGAGAATGTGATCGTTAGCCAGTGTGGAGAGTGGGCAACTGTCGAGTTCCGCAATACGGGCACGCATACCGGAGTACTTCGTTCAAGCCTTGGGGATTTCCCGCCGACCGGCAAACGAGCCGAAGTCCGCTTTTGCTCTGTGATGCGAGTCCGAGACGGGTTGGTGGTTGAGGGCCGCGACTACTACGACAGCGCCACCATTGCCCGGCAATTGGGGCTAGTCGACTGAGGCGCCGAGTGGTTTGAGCAAGCGGCGGCTCGGCGAAAGGCATTGACAGCGTATTCCCATCGATTTATGTTCCCTTTATGTTCTGTTTGAGCAAAGGAAACGCCATGGATTGGGACAGGGCCCTCTCGCGCAATCGTGACGCACTGCTGGGCATCGTTGCCGCCCTCTTCGCCCTGCTGGGGCTGCAGGATGGCGGCACCCTGGCTGCGATTCCGAGCGGTGTCCGCCGGGCCGCCCTGCGGGTGCTTTTGCCCGCCGAATCCGCCGTGCGGCGCCTGATCGTCATCGCGGCGCGGGGTCTCGTGGTGAAGCCTCCACCTTCGCGCGCCATGCCGGCCGAACGCTTCACCGGGCAAGGCCGCGGCCTGCGCCTCTCCTTCTCGCTGTTCGATCCGCGCAGACGCGTTGCACCCTCTCGCGGATCGGCCTCACGAGTCCTGCCGCGCATCCATGTCTTCACCAGCGATCCACGCGTACTGGCGCTGTGGCCCCGGCCCCAGCCGGCGGCGGAACCCGCGCCACCGCCCGATCGCCGCATCGAGGCGGAACGATTCTGCTGGAGGCTCCACGCCATCAAGATCGCGCTCGACGATCTGCCGCGCCAGGCACGGCGGCTGGTGCGCTGGCGGACACGGCGGGAAAAGACGAAAACTTCGGCATTCATCTCACCGCTCCGCCCTGGCCGGCCTCCCGGCCACCGCCGGACGTCCCTTTACGAGGTCGACGACGTGCTGCGCGAATGCCACGGGCTTGCCTTCGACGCGACGATGCCCGACACGTCCTGATCGCATGAAGGAGACACGCATGGCGAAGACAGATGTTTCCGGCCTCACCCAGCTCGGCGCGAAGACCCCGATGCCACAATCGCCCGATGTGGCGGTGCTTGAGCGCGTGCCTAATTCGCAGACGGACTGCCTCTATCTGGTGCGCTTCGCGGCACCGGAATTCACCTCGATGTGCCCGATGACGGGACAGCCCGATTTCGCCCATCTGGTGATCGACTATGTGCCGGGGCGCTGGCTGGTCGAATCGAAATCGCTCAAGCTCTATCTCGGATCGTTCCGCAATCACGGGGCCTTCCACGAGGATTGCACCATCGCGATCGGCAAGAAGCTCATTGCAGCGCTGAAGCCCAAATGGCTGCGGATCGGCGGCTACTGGTATCCGCGCGGCGGCATGCCGATCGACGTGTTCTGGCAGACGGGCACACCGCCCAAAGGCCTGTGGCTTCCCGATCAGGGGGTTCCGTCCTATCGCGGGCGGGGATAGCGGTTCGGCACCTCAGTGCTCCTCGTCGATCTCGTCCCGCAATTGCTCGATGATGCGGCGCTTGAGGGCAATGAAGTGCGGCTCAAGTGCGATTGCCGGATCGCGCGGGCGCGGAATGTCGATCACGATGTCGGCCTTGATGCGGCCGGGACGGGCGGTCATGACAAGAACGCGATCGCCCAGCAGGATGGCCTCGTCGATATCGTGGGTGACGAAAGCCACGGTCTTCTGCGCCGCCTGCCAGACCCTCAGCAGGAGTTTCTGCATGGTGTGGCGGGTCTGGCTGTCGAGTGCGCCGAAGGGCTCGTCCATCAGCAGAATGTCGGGATCATTGGCCAGCGCCCGGGCAATGGCAACGCGCTGCATCATGCCGCCGGACAATTGCTTGGGGTAATGATCGGCAAAGGCAGAAAGGCCGATTTCGGCGAGATAGCGGTCAACGATTGCGGTGCGTTCCCCTTGGGCCAGGCCCCTGCGCCGAAGGCCGTATTCGACATTGCGGCGAACCGTGAGCCAGGGGAACAGCGTGTAGGACTGAAACACCATGCCGCGATCGGGACCCGGACCATCGACGCGGCGGCCGTTCACTTCGATGTCTCCCGCTGTCACCTCGTTGAGGCCGGCGGCCAGGTAGAGAAGGCTCGACTTGCCACAGCCGGAGGGACCGACGATCACGGTAAACGCGTTGGGCTTTACCTCGAAGGAGACCCGGTCCAGGGCCTGCACGTCCTGCCGGCCGCGATAGACCAGCGACACATCGCGCACCGAGAGGCTGCCCTTGGCGGATCCCTGCATCAGGTTGCCCACGGCGCAATCCAGCGGCGCAGCAGCCGGAAGGACATGTCGCTGATGAGGCCCAGAAGACCGATCAGCGCTATGGCGAGGAAGATGGTGTCTACCTGGAAGCCGCGCATGGCCTTGAGCGAAATATAACCGAGGCCGCTGTTGGCGGCGACCAGTTCAGCCACCACGAGATAGGTCCAGGCCCAGCCCATGGTGACGCGCAGCACGTCGAGAATGCCAGGCAGGGCAGCCGGGAAAATGACATGCCAGACCGCCTCGGTGCGTTTGGTTCCCAAGGTATAGGACGCATTGACGAGATCGCGCGACACATTGCGGGCAACATCGGCGATCATCACCAGCTGTTGAAAGAAGGTGCCGAAGAAGATCACCGTCACGCGCTGCTCGATGCCGATGCCGATCCACAGGATGAAGAGCGGCACGAGGGATGTTACCGGGAGATAGCGGATGAAATTGACGAGCGGCTCAAGTGCAGCCTGCACGATGCGGTAGGTACCCATGTAAAGGCCAAGCGGCACGGAGATCGCTGCCGACACAATGAAGCCAAGCAGAACCACCCGGACGCTCGCCCATATGTGCACCCAGAGCGTTCCGTCGCCGGCCAGCTTGAAGAAGCGGGCAACGACCGAGTCTGGTACTGGCAGAAACATGTCGGGCACGAACTTGCCGTAAGTCGCGGTAGCCCAAGCGAGGAGAACGATGGTCCAGAGTGCCGCCCCCGCCGCTATCGATAAGGCCCGGGGAATATCGCCAAACGGCGTTGTCAGCCTTTGCCAGAGCGAGCGGCGTGAAGCCATGACGCGTTGTTTTCCAATGCCGGTCAAGAATGCAAACCGCGGGAACTTGCGATCCCGCGGCTCTCTCCTAAATATCGAAACGGATCACTTTGGATTGAGGAAGGTGGTGTCGACAATTGTGTTGTAATCTACCTTCATCTTCATCTTTTCGAAGCCGCTCCAGATTTCATCACCCAGTTTGATCAGGTCGGCGGCTTCGCCTTTCTCGGGAGTGCCGAAAAACTCGACGCTCCTGGCCTGATCGTAGAAGCGAACACCTTTGGCCGCCTCGGCGAAATCGGCCGGGTTCTCGAGATAGCCGCCGACACCTTTCGCCATGATGGCATAGGCTTCGTCCGGATTGGACTTGATAAAATCCACAGCCTTGTAAACACCCTTGACGAAGGCCTCGACATCCTTCGGATTGTTCTTGATGTAATCGCAGCCGAGATCGACGACATCGACGATGAGGCCCGGGGTTTCCGACGAGTCGATAAGGACCTTTCCGGTCTTCTTGCTGCGCACCAGGCTCAGGTGCGGCTCCCAGGTGATGGCGGCGGGAATTTGTCCCGCAATGAAGGCTGCAGCGGCATCATCGGCGGTCATGTTGGTGATCTTCACATCGCTTTCCGTCATGCCTTCGCGCTTGAGCAGGATGTTAAACCAGAACTGCGAGACCGAGCCCTGGTTCATGCCGACTTCCATGCCCTTGAGTTCCTTCAGGGAGTTGATGCCGTCCTTGGCAAGAACGCCGTCGCCGCCGTGGCTGTCGTCGAGTGCGATCACCGCCTTGAAGCAAAAATCCTCGGAGCGGTACTTCATGATCTCGTCGAGGGTCGAGGCATTGCCGTCCAACTTCCCGGCGGCGAAGGCTGCCATATAAAGCGCGGCGTCCTCGATGATCTGCAATTCGACGTCGAGACCGTTCTCCTTGAAGAAGCCCTTGTCACGGGCGAGGAACATCGGGCCATAGCCGACCCAGGTGGTCATTCCGAGGCGCATCTGACCGGCATCGGCATGGCCTGCCGCCATGACAATCGATGCGCCAGCAAGCAAACCCAAAGCGGCCTTCCGCAAAATGCTCTTGAACATTATCTGATCTCCATCCCCTTGCCCGCAGGTCTTGGCCTGCATGTTTTCACTTCTTCGAAGGCTACAGGAGGTCGCCCGGCCTTTCAAGACGGGAACTGCCTGTTGATCGGGCAGAAGCGCGCTGAAATTCCGGGCAATTGCCTGTCAGGCGGGGACAATAATGGTCTTGATATGCGGAGCCTGTCCCTGGACCAATTGCGCATAGGCTGCGGGAACCTCAGACAGCGCAATTGGTTCGCTCGCCAGTTGACTGAGTTGCGATGACAATGGCGTGAGAAGTTCGTTGGCTATGTGGAGTTCGTCGCTGAAGGCGGCGCAACCCACCAGTTCGATTTCGCCCTCTACGATCCGATTGAGATCCAGATCGCCACGCTCGTGGAAAATGCCAACGCTGGCTATGCGTCCACCGGCAGGCATTTGCGCCAGCACTGCCGCAAGGACGGACGCCGAACCGGTGGTTTCGCAAAGGAGCGGCGCTTGAATGCCGGTGACTTCCACGGGCTCAGCTCCGGTCAGCCTCGTTACACTGGCGCGGCGATCGCTGTTCCGGTCCGCGATCAGCAGCGGACCAAAGCCCTGGTGTTTCAGGAGTAGTGCCGCCATTGCGCCAATGGGCCCGGCACCCGTTATAGCAATCGGTTCACCGTGGCGAGGTGCGAGGCGATTGACTGCATGAAGTGCTACCGCAAGCGGTTCAGCCATGGCCGCAACCGTGGGGCTAAGCGCCTGATCGGCGAGGCGCAGAACCTGTCGTTCCCTGAGCCGGACAAAGGGTGCAAAACCGCCATCGATGACTTCGCCGACATATCCGATCGAGCGGCAGAGGTTCGACCTGCCGCCGCTGCACATATCGCATGTTCCGCAGGTCACGCGGCTATCGGCGATGACGCGCTCGCCCTCAACGAGCGTGGCGACGGCGCTTCCGGCGGCAACAATCCGTCCAACAAACTCGTGACCAGGAATAGAAGGCGTCCGCGACATCCACATGCCGGTCCTGAAGTTGTGAAGGTCGGAGCCGCAGATTCCTGCAGCTTCGACAGCAACGATAATTTCATCTGGCCGTGGATTGCGGGGTATTTCGACAGTTTCGACGCGAAGATCACCGATGCCGTGAAGCCGGACAGCCTGCATGGTGTTCATATGGAGGCCAGATACCCGCCATCGACCGGGAGACAAACGCCGGTGATATATGCGGCAGCCGGTGACGACAGGAAAACCGCGGCACCACCCAGATCATCAAGATTGCCAAACCGGGCCAAGGGAATTTTCCCGAGCATGGCGCCTTGCCAGTCTTCGTTCTGATAAAACACGTCCGTGAGCTGTGTGCGGAAGTAGCCAGGCGCCAAGGCATTGACCCTGATGCCAAGCGAAGCCCATTCGGCGGCCAGAGCGCGAGTCATGCCGAGAAGACCTGATTTCGATGAGCCATAGGGAACGGCGGTCGGCACTCCCACCTCCGAAGTCAGTGAGCAGATATTGAGGATGCTGCCACCGCCTTTCATCAGCTTTGCGGCAGCCTGCGCCACGAAAAAAGCACCTTTCAGGTTGGTATCGAGAATGCGGTCCCACAACTCCTCATCGACCTCCAGCGAAGGGCGGACTTCCTCGGTGCCGGCATTGTTGACCAGAATGTCGATGCCGCCGAGCGCGGCTGCAGCTGAGTGGACAACGTCCCGAGAGGAGGATGCGTCACTAACGTCAAGTGCAAGGGGAATGGCCTTTCGCCCCAGCGCGGAGATGGTTGCTGCAGTTTCCTTCAGACCCTCCAGACTGCGCGCCGTGATAGCGACATCGGCTCCGGCGCCCGCCAATGCCTCAGCGATGGCTCGGCCGATACCCCGGCTGGCGCCAGTGACCAAGGCACGGTGCTTCTCCAGACTGAAACTGTCGAGGCCCGCCATCGCTGCTAACCCTGCGGGCCAGCGTAGTAAGGCAAGTTTTCAATCCTCGGCCTATAGGAGCCTTCAGCCGTAACTTTAGCCACGTGCGCGATGATATCTTCAAGTGGCGCGAACCAGACCTTCTTTTCCTTCAGCGTCTTTTCCAGCCACTGTTCGACGAGACGCCAGCGGGCGAGACGGCCCGTCAGGAAAGGATGCCAGATGCCCATCCAGAACCCCCCTGCCTCATATTGTGCCTCAAACTCTTCCCAGAATGCCTGGAGACCATCCGAGGGGGCTTTCACCGGCATCATGTAATCGATCTCGGCATAGTGGGCGAAGGGCGGCCAGTCGTCGGTGCCCCAATGGACCGGAGCCTCCCAGAGCTGGCCGTGGGCCGTCTTCATCAGATAGGGGATGTCATCGGCCATAAGAGATGACTCGTAGACAAATTTGTTCGCGATCAGGATATCGATGACCTGCTGGGTGATGTTGTAGACGGGCGCGCGATAGCCCCTCGGCATCCTGCCGATCATTTTTCGATGCACTTCCAATGCGCGCTCGAATGCTGCCGCCTGGGGTGCGCCCCTGGTTTCAATCGGATCTTCGTGGATATAGCCATGGTGGCCAATCTCATGACCGCCCTTCAGGATCGCTTCAATGGCTTGGGGATAGTTTTCGATGCACCAGGCGGGAATGAAAAATGACTGCTTTATTCCAAGCCGCCGGTAGGTCTCGAGGATTCGAGGAATGCCAACAGTCGGACCATAGCGGCCCATGGTGATCGGATAGAGGCGGTCGTAACTGTCCTTTGGTCTGGAAATATGGATGAGGCTGTCGGCGTCCATGTCGAAAGTGATGGCGCAGGCGCACCGCGCCCCATTGGGCCACGGGATGGGATTTTGAATCATCGTTTATCCCTTCAAGACATGTGCGTGTTCGGGACTGAAGGACAGCCACAGCGTCTGACCTGGCTCTCGTGGAAGCTCAGTCAGAGCGCGCTCTTGAATCTGCACCTTGAATTCCGTGGCGCCGGCAGCTTCGAGGAACAACGTCACCATTGAGCCCACAAATTCTTCGGAGATCAGTTGTGCCGCGATGGTGTTTCCAGTCTTGGGCCTTGTTGCGGAAACGGCGACCAGATCAGCTGCAACGACAAATGTTACCGGTGTGCCGGATCGGGCATCGGCACGGATGGTGAATACGCCTACAGGCGTTTCAACCCGAGACTTGTCCTTCATCACACCTGACAGAATATTATTGCGGCCGACGAACTCCGCCACAAAGCGGTTGGCTGGTTCGCGATAGATATCTCGGGCGGAGCCGATCTGCGCTATTTCACCCTTCGCCATGATGACAACGCGATCAGCCATGGCAAAAGCCTCGGACTGCGAATGCGTCACATATACAAAGGTTATGCCAAGCTCGCGCTGGAGCCTGGTCAGCACGCCTTGCATGCGGATGACGAGATGGGCATCCAGGGCAGAAAGAGGCTCGTCGAGCAGCAGGATTTTCGGCTCCGTGACAAGAGCCCGGGCGAGTGCGACGCGTTGGCGCTGACCGCCAGACAATGAGTTCACGTCACGTTCGGCAAATTCCGCGATGCCCAGACGCTCTAGCCAGTCGAGAGCCTTCTTCCTCCTGGCCATTGCATCCTGGCCACGCATCTTGAGGCCAAATTCGACATTTTCACGGGCGTTGAGGAAGGGAAAGAGTGCCAGTGACTGCCACACCATTGGCGTATCCCGCTCATGCGGCTTGACGCCAACGAGCGTTTTTCCGGCAAGCCGGATGTCACCTTCCGTTGGATCCTCAAGTCCCGCAAGCATGCGAAGTGTCGTGGTCTTGCCGCATCCGGACGGTCCCATCAGAGCCAGGAACTCGCCTTCGTGAATCTCAAAGTTCATGCGCTTTACAGCTTCGAAATTATCGAAACGCTTCACAACATTCTCGAAGACCACGAGGGGTTCAGCACTCATGGCATTTGCGGCCTGTTCTGGCGGGTCATGAGAAGAACCTGCGCGATGATTACCAAGGTCATCGAAACGACGAAAACAAAAGTGCCAATGGCGTTGATTTGCGGATCAACATTGCCGGTCAGTATTTCGAGAATAACAACGGGCACAGTCTTGTTCAAACCGGAGACGAACCAGGCAACGGCGAATTCATCAAAGGATACGGCTGCGGTCAGGCAAAGTGCCGCGATGATCGACGGCAAGGTGAAGGGCACGATGACACTCTTCATCGTTACCCACTCGGACGCGCCCAGATTCCAGGCGGCGGGCTCAAGGTTAGGATCCATCTGGTTCAGCCTCAAACGGATCACCGCCATGGCAAAGGGAGCGCAAAGAACGGTGTGGGCAATGATGATAGACGAGGTCAATCCCGAGGCATTGAACATTGACAGCCAACCCAGCATTGCGAGCGCCATGATGATGAGAGGGATGGTTGGTGGAAGAAGGGCTAGAACCAGGAAGGCCTTTTTGCCGAAAAAATTGTAACGGTAGTCGGTATAGGCTGCGGAAAAGCCAATTGCAGTGGCTAGAACAGCAGTGGTGACCGAAACCAGAAGACTGGTCCTTATGGCGGGCCAGACGGCATCGCCGCCAAATGCCTTGACGTACCAGTCGAGCGTGAAACCTCCCAACGGGATCGTCGGAAATCGGTCAGAGTTGAAGGAAAATACCAGACTGGCGACGATTGGCGCAAAAATGAAAAGGAAGATGACGGCAGTATAAAAGCCAAGAAACGCTCTTTTCATCCGCGCCTCCGATAGGCGTAACCAATCGCGGTAAAGGCGACGGCCAGAAGAGTGATAATCATCATGATGGCAACAACGGCGGCGCGCGGCCATTGCTGGCCGGACTTCGACGTGTCGACGATCATGATCGAGAGCGTTGGCGGCTTCGAACCTCCGAGATAATAGGGCGCCACGAAATCACCGAAGGAAAGAATGAAGCAAAAGACCGCAGCGACGACGAGGCCTGTCCTGGCAAGCGGTATCATTACCGTGAAAATCGTGCGCAGCCTGCCACAACCTAAATTGTGCGCCGCCTCGACCAGGCGCCGGTCAATGTTGGCGAGCGCGAAGGTCTGAAGGATCACAACGAGTGGAAGGCAAAGAGTAACGTAACCCACCATCGTGCCGAAGGGGGTGTTAAGCATTTGGACCGGTGCGGCGCCCAACAACTTAATACCGGCGTTGATCACTCCGTCCTGAGCGAGGATCACCTGCCAAGCAAAAATGCGAACCAGATAACTGGTAAAGAACGGAATGATCAGAAAAAAGATCGCCCAGCGGCGGGCCGTTTCCGAAATTCTGAAAGACAGGAAGTAGCTTGCCGGAAAAGCCAGAATGCTGGTTATGATTGTTGCCGAAACAGCCAGGATCAGAGTTCGGAAATAGGTCTGCCAGAATATTGCCTTGCCAAGCTGCCTTGTCCAATTGGCAAGTTCAAAGGCGGGTTCCATGCGATAATTCTTCACAAGGAAGAACGACATGGCGATCATGAATAGCAGCGGGCCAACGAAAAACAGGCCCTGCCAGATAATCATCGGCAGGCGCCAGGCAATTGCATAGAAATCGAGCTTACGAAGTGCTGACATTTCTGTCCGGCATAGCCTTCTTCCAGGCAGTGCCTGGAAGAAGGACAAAGCCAGCCCTTACGAGGCGTTCTTGTATTCCTGCCAGAACTCGTTCCAGTCCTCGAGTGTTTGCTGCTTGGGAATATCGCGGTAGTGGACGCGGCCTTCCTTGAGCAGTGTAATCGGGTCGTTGGGCATGCCATCGACCTGGCTGGTACGCTGCGCTTCCTTTGGATTTTTTTCGTTCAGCGCCTTGCGGCCGCCCTTGGTGATTGCAAAGCCCGGATAGGCAGCCATTTGAGCGGAGATAGCCTGGCCGGTTGGTGACAGCATGTACTGGATGAACTTCTTGACGATGTCTGCCTTCGCAGTCCCCTTGCCAATTGAATAGGATTCGGTCCACTGGATGCCGCCCTCCTTTGGAACAACCGACTTAACGGGCGCGCCATCCTTTTCAAGAACGCCGGTAATCCAGTCACCAATACCGGCCATTGCCATCATCTCTCCGTTCTTCAGGCCGTTGAAGGTGCCGCCGTAATCGAAGTAACCGCCCACCTGCGGCCGCAGGCTCATGGTGGTTTCCTTGATCTTGCCCCATCCCGCTTCATCCTGGTCCCAGAGTTTGGCGCCATTGCCATTGTAGAGACTCATCTGGCCAAGGCTTGGCAAATGCCAGTCAAAGTGGCCGACCTTGCCCTTGATTTCCGGCTTCCAATAGCACTTGTAGCTCATCGCCTCTTCCTCGGAGATGGCAGTCGTGTTGTAGCTCACACCAAGGTGGCCGCACCGCACCATCACAGAGTAGAGCTTGCCGTCCTTCCAGTGACCGGGGAACTGCTTGAAATCGTCGTAGATCATGTCATCGAAGGGGTAATCCGCGGGGTTCATCTCTTCTATGTAACCAGCCGCATTGAGCTGCTGGACGAACTCGGCATCTGACAAGAATATGTCATAGGTGCCGGGAGGAGACTGCGCGATGAGGCCCAGCATGTTGTCGCCACCGGCGTAGTATTTTGACTTGAACTTGACATTGTTGGCAGCCTCGAACTCGCCAACCATGTCGGGTTCACCGTGTCCGTACCAGGCCAGCATGTTGATCTCGACCGTCTGGGCCCAGGCACGGCTCACATAAGGCATGCAAAGGGCAGTCGCGGCGCCATACTTCAAAACATCGCGACGCGATGGTTTAACAAGCTTCGTCATGTTCATCTCCCTGGTGGCCGCCGGGCGTGCGGCGAAGTGACTCTTGATTGCCGCCCTTGCTTGTAAGCCACCATGACCAAACAGTTTTGTCTAGCGGCATCGCAGGATGATCAGAGGTTTTTGCCGGTTTTGCCTCTGAACTGGGCAAATTGAGCAGTCTCAGGCAGGCGTTGCACGATTTTCGGACGTCTCGCATGAGGAAATTCGAAGGTGCTGTACCAACAAATTCAACTGCCAATTCCGGTCGGCCGGTCTAACTTCTCCCCGCCATGAACCGCTTTGCCTTTCGCAAGATCTTCAAATCCGCCGGACCGGTCGTATTGCCGGTCGTGCATGTCCTCGATACAGCACAAGCCATACGCAACGTGCGCGTCCTGATCGGGCAGGGTGCCGCGGGTGTGTTCCTGATCAATCATGATTTTGCCGTTGCGCAATTTCTACCAATTGTCCGGAACGTACGCGAAAAGTTTCCAGCGCTTTGGCTTGGCGTCAACTTCCTTGCGGTGACTGGAAAGGATGCATTTCCGGTGCTTGGACAGCTTGGGCGTGAAGGCATCGCCGTAGACGGCTACTGGGCCGATGACGCGCGAATTGACGAACGAAGGTCGCCCGATGGGCAAGTGGAAGCGCATGAGATTGCCAAAGCGCGCGCCGATTCAGGTTGGACCGGGCTTTATGCCGGAGGGACTTGTTTCAAGAAGCAGCGCGAAGTGGACGCCGCCAACTACGAAACCGCCGCGCATCTTGCCACTTCCTTCATGGACGCCGTGTGCACTTCCGGTATCGCCACCGGCAAAGCGGCCGAGGCATCGAAAATTGCAACGTTCCGGCGCGGCGTCGCGGATCATGCATTGGCGCTTGCTTCAGGCATCACACCCGAGAATGCGGCGCACTACGCAGCGGACGTTGATTGCTTCATGGTCGCCACCGGGATCAATGCGCCGGGCGATTTCTACAATATCGACGCGCAACGGCTTGCCAAGCTTTTGAAACTCACTCGCGACATCGGAGCCCAGACATGACGCGCCACAAAGGACCACGCGATGATCGCTGGTATCTCTCCATCATGGCCCCCAACACCAAGGGACCAAAATTCGCCTGGCTTGATCCAACATCAATCTACATTAATGGCGAGGCGTTCCACGATCTGCTTGACGATCTGGTCGCCGATCTCGACGGCGTGACAGCGGATGTCGTTGGAGGTCTCGACGCCATGGGGTTTGTGCTGGGATCGGCCCTGGCCACGCGGCTTGGTATCGGCTTCCTGCCCATCCGCAAAGCGGGGAAATTATGCGTTGATACCGACAAAGTAAGTTTCAGCAATTATTCAGGGCGAACCCAGGACATGGAGATGCGGCTGCCTGCTTTTGCCAAGGGCACCAAAGTTCTACTTGCAGATCAATGGGTGGAGACGGGCGGAACCATGGATGGCGCCATCAGGCTGGTTGAGCGGCAGGGCGGAATCGTGGCCGGCATTGCTGCCGTGGCAATTGAAGAAAACCCGGTTACTGACGGCTACCGGCAGTGTTTCCGCTGTGTTGCAGGGGTGATTCCCGGTTCCCGTTGGCAGAGCGAATGCAATGCCCAAAAACTGTCGAGTTTTGCCAATTACAAAGCGGAGTTCGCCTACCCCCGCATCCGCTGAAGGGTGATTTCTTCTTGTCCAGAATTAATTGCCATGGCAAACGAGAACCATGGCTGGAATTGCATTGGTCGGGGATATCGGCGGCACAAACTCGCGGTTCGGGTTGGTCGAGCCGGGCTCTACCGATGTGCGGGACATCCAAGCGCTGAAGAATGACCGTTTCGGCTCCCTTGAAGAAGCCGCGCAAGCCTATCTCGCCTCGCGTGGCTCAATTGCACTTGACGCAACTGCCATAGCCATCGCGGGTCCCGTTGCCGGCGAGGTACTCTCACTCACCAATCGCGACTGGAAATTCACGCGCCAATCCCTGGCCCGCGCCGTCAGAACCGAAAAACTTCAGGTCTTAAACGATTTCGAGGTGCTGGCGCTTTCGCTGCCCCACCTGAAGCCGAACGAGCTCGCCCAGATCGGCGGCGAAACGCCGACAATGCCCCGTGTAAAGCTGGTCCTGGGACCCGGGACGGGGCTCGGCATGGCCACTCTTGCACCATTGCCTGCAGGGGGATGGATGGCAATCCCCGGCGAGTTGGGCCATGTGACGCTTCCGGTCACAACCCAGGCAGAGTTTGACTGGCGCGAAGCCATGTCGCTGCCGGGCGTGCTGTTCGAGGCCGAAGACGCCGTGACAGGTCCGGGCCTGATGCGCATGTATGTTGCAGCAGCAAAGCTCAACAGTAGCGCGGCATCGCTTTCAACACCGGAAGCCGTGTTGCAGGCAGCGATCAATGGCACGGACGCACTGGCGCGAAGAACGCTCGATCAGTTCGTCATCTGGCTGGCGCGGCTGGCGGGCGATGCGGCAATGACCATGCAGGCCTATGGAGGCGTCTACCTTGCTGGCGGGATCGCTCCTACGATCGTGACATTCCTCCGCGACAGCGCTTTCCGGCAGACGTTTCAAGAGAAGGGACGTCTCTCCCATGTGATGCGGCCGATACCGGTTTATGTGATCACAGCTCCCTACCCCGCGCTGACGGGCTGTGCCGCGGCCCTGCTCAATTGACGGCGCCCATCGGCATTCCCGAATAGATCAGGGCAAGCAGAACGCCACCGAGAATGACGCGGTAGATCGAAAACGGCAGGAAGCTCACATGCCGCAAAAGCCGCATTAGAAATGCGATAGTGGCATAGGCCACAAAAAATGTGAGCAGCCCCGTCAATATTACTGAACCGGAGATTGGCTGTCCCGACTCAAGCGCGTCACCAATCACAAGCGCCGACGCAGCCCCATTGGCAGGTATGGAGAGAAGGAATGAAAATCGCGCGGCGTCAACGCGGCTTACGCCGAGACCACGCGCTGCGGTCATGGTAATGCCCGAACGGCTTGTACCAGGACTTAGGGAAAGCGCCTGGGCAAATCCGATCGTCAGAGCCGATTTCCAGCTCATGTTCTCGACCGTCTGCCGGATACCGCCCAATGCGTCGGCAAGGTAGAGAAGCACCCCGAAGATGATTGCATTCCACGCGACGAGTTCCGCCGACCTGATATGATCAACGAGGCCAGTCATTTTCAGGAGGAGACCGCCAATGATGATTGGCACGGTACCTATTGCCACGTGAAACATCAGCGTCGCATTGGGTGACATGCGGCGCTTGACAGCGTCGAACAGACCTCTGATCATCGCGACAACATCGCACCAGAAGTAAAGGATGACAGCGGCGAGCGAGCCCACATTCGTCACCATATCGGTCACGACGCCTTGATCAGCCCAGCCGGTGAGAACCGGCACCAGGATCAGATGACCCGATGAAGAAATCGGCAGGAATTCTGTTATGCCCTGGATCAAGGCCAGGACAATGATCTGTTCAATCGGCATCTTCAGGTTTTGTCCCCGGGATGGTCGGCGATTCGAAAACTTGCCACCACGCGCGGCCTTCTATATTCAATACCCATCACTGGGCAATGGTACAAAATACAACCAGCCGTTTTGCCGCAATTCGCCTGATTCAGATTTTTTCCGCGTCATGTCAAAGCTCTATCATTTCCCGCTCGATCCTTTCAGCCGCCGGTTGCGTATCAGCCTCGCCGAGTATGGTGAGGAGCCGGAGTTGGTGGAGGAACGTCCATGGGAGCCAACCGCCAGCGTCTTGCAGCTCAATCCAGCGGGGACGCTGCCGATTTTTGTCGACGGTGGTGTTGCTGTCAGCGGCATTGAAGCGCTTACCGAGTATCTTGAAGAAACAAGAGGCAACAAAGCTTCCCTCATTCCCGGAAATGCAGTGCAACGGGCCGAAGTACGGCGCCTCATGGGATGGTTCGACAGCAAGTTCTATGCGGAGGTTTCCGAACCCATGCTGATGGAGAAGATCATTCGCCGCTTCATGCCCCGCGAAATGGGCGGCGGTTCACCCGAAATGACGCGGGTCCGGCGGGCGATGGAACTGGTCAAGGCGCATCTCGACTATGTGGGGCAACTGGCAGACAGACGCAAATGGCTGGCAGGGGAGCATCTTTCGGTCGCCGATCTTGCCGCCGCAGCACACCTCTCGGCCATCGACTATCTCGGCAATGTGCCCTGGAACGATTTCCCTTCGGCCAAGGGCTGGTTCCAGCGGATCAAGTCACGCCCCTCATTCCGGCCACTCCTTAACGACAGCGTGCGCGGCGTTACGCCGCCCGCGTCGTATGCGGACCTGGATTTTTGAAAGCGGCAGACTGCGTCGATAAGTTGAAGCGGCGAGCAACAGCGCTCGGTTTCCAATCCTGCCGGATCACCGAAGCTTCAGTCAGCGCAACAACAGCGCAAAACCTTCGCCAATATGTAGAGCTGGGCAGGCATGGCGATATGCACTGGATGGCGGAAACGCTGGACCGGCGCGTTTCACCCGATGCCATGTGGCCTTTGGCACGCAGCGCCATCGTACTGGCCATGAACTACGCACCCGAGGCGGATCCACTCGCGAGATTGGCCGACCGGCAGCTCGGCAACATCTCGGTCTATGCCTTGGGGCGCGACTATCACGAGATCATCAAGGGGAAGCTCAAGACTCTTGCGCAATGGCTCGTCTCGGCCACGAGAGCGGAGGCGAAGGTTTTCGTCGACACGGCACCCTTGATGGAAAAGCCGTTGGCCGCCGCCGCGGGAATCGGCTGGCAGGGAAAGCATACCAATCTGGTATCGCGGGAGTTTGGATCGTGGCTGTTCCTGGGTGTCATTCTGAGCGCTGCCAATCTCAAGGTGGATGATGGCGAAATCGATCATTGCGGAACCTGCCACGCCTGTCTTGATATCTGCCCGACAAGGGCCTTTCCGGCACCCTATCAGCTCGACGCGCGCCGGTGCATTTCCTATCTCACCATCGAACATGAAGGTCATATCGATCGCTCCTACCGGCAAGCCATGGGCAATCGCATCTATGGTTGTGACGATTGTCTTGCAGCATGTCCATGGAACAAGTTTGCGGTGGCGGCTCGGGAAACAAAGCTCACGGCGCGTGCGGACCTCGCCGAAGTAAAGCTTGATCAGTTGCTGAAACTTGATGATGCGCAATTTCGCAAGTTGTTCGCCTCCTCTCCGGTAAGGCGCAGCGGGCGCAACCGGTTTATCAGAAATGTGCTGATCGCTGCCGGCAACTCGTCGAATGTGACACTTGTTCCTCAAATCAAGGTTCTATTGGACGATACCTCGCCGCTCGTAAGGGCGATGGCCATTTGGGCGCTCGCCCAACTTGACCGCGCATCGTTCCAGCAAGAGAAAAGAGCGAGAGCAGCACAGGAAGAAGATGAGGCAGTGCAGCTCGAATGGCAGGAGGCGCTGTCATGAACCGTCACCTCCTGTGCTTCGGGTTCGGATTTTCGGCGCAGGCGCTTGCTAGGCGCATGGCCGCACGCGGTTGGCAGGTATCCGCCACAAGCCGCAGCAAGGACGGCCGTGCGGCTATCTCAGCCGCGGGCGCTAAGGCGTATGAATTCCCCGCGCCACTAGAGGCCTTTGCCGATGTCACGCATATTGTTGTTTCAGCCCCTCCGAGTGACATCGGAGATCCCGTACTCATGGCGCATGGTGAAATGCTTTGCCGGATTGCGCCAAGGATTGAGTGGCTCGGCTACCTATCAACTACGGGTGTCTACGGCGACAAGGATGGTGCCTGGGTCGATGAGGAGTCGCCACTGCTTCCAGACACCGAACGCGGGCGCAAACGGCTGGCCGCAGAGCAAGGATGGTTGAAACTTCACGAAGCCTGTGGACTTGCCGTTCATATCTTTCGCCTCGCAGGAATTTATGGTCCCGGCCGCAATCAACTTGTTTCCGTCCTTGACGGCACGGCCAAACGTATCATCAAGGCGGGTCAAGTCTTCAGCCGCATTCATGTTGAAGATATCGCGGGCGTGCTGGAGGCTTCCCTTGAAAAGCCATCACCGGGTCGCTCCTATAATGTTTGCGATGATGCGCCCTGCCCGCCACAGGACGTGGTGTCTTTTGCTGCCGAGTTTCTGGGTGCGCCAGTTCCGCCTGCAATTGCATTTGAAGAGGCCGCGCTTTCGCCCATGGCGCGCAGCTTCTATTCAGACTCGAAGCGCGTCTCAAACCGACGGATCAAGTCCGAACTCGGCTACCGCCTGCTCTACCCCGACTATCGTGCGGGTCTTACTTCACTCGCGATGCAAGCGCGTCTACTGCCTCAACAAGAAGCTCCAAGTGGCGCGGTGACGACAGACGATGATCTCCATCCTTGATCAGAGTCAGGCGCACATCGCTACCCCTTAGCCGATCGTAAACCCTCTTGCCGTTCTGCCACGGTACGTCGAGGTCTGCATCACCTTGCAGGATATGCACAGGACAGCTCACCTCGATGGCGCCATCGAGCATGAGATGCTGGCGGCCATCCTCGATCAGCTTTCGGGTGATGGGATAAGGCTGGCCATATTCGGACGGGCGGTGCCAGACACCCTCGTTGATGAGCGTCGCACGGACGGAATCGGGAAATTCCTTCCACATCAGTTCTTCCGTCATATCGACAGCAGGCGCGATGAGCACGATGCCGGCGATCCGCCGTCCGGACAATTCCCGGTTGAGCAGAAGCGCCAGCCAGCCACCCATGCTGGAGCCGACGAGAATTCTTGGTCCTGTGGTGTGATTTTCAAACATGTGGATGGCCTCCGACAGCCAATCCGAGATCGTACCATCGGTGAATTTGCCGCCGGATGCGCCATGGCCGGAATAGTCAAAGCGCAGGAAGGGCCGGCATGTCCGCTCCGCCAGCGCAGCGAGGGCTTCCGCCTTCGAGCCTGTCATGTCAGACATGAAGCCTCCCAGCCAGAAGAAGCCGCAGGTCTCACCATTGTCGGCGGGACCATCCTCAATCCGAGCCAGTTCAAGGCCGGGGCTTATCTCTTCTTTCTTCATTGCGGCGGCACTCCTTGACTTCGCACCCATAATCAATGTCTAACCGTCGCCTTGCAACCGGGCTCGCCTGAAACAACGCCTTTCCGGCCGCCCCCACAGGAGAAACACCACACTTGAGCATACCCCCGAGGAGGCCCATGGGCGGCCGCGGCCAACCGCAAGCCCCTACCAAGGAAGAAGGACATAGAATCAATCATCGTATCGATGCCCGCGAGGTCCGCCTCATCGATTCCGAAGGCGAAAACAAAGGTGTCGTGCCAACGCGCCAGGCCATGATGATGGCCGAAGAGGCCGGCCTCGATCTCGTCGAGGTATCTCCCGACGCCAAACCGCCAGTTGCCAAAATCCTCGATTACGGCAAGTTCAAGTACCAGGAACAGAAAAAGGCCAACGAGGCCCGCAAGAAGCAAAAGGTCATCGAGATCAAGGAGATCAAGATGCGCCCGATGATTGACGACCACGACTACGACGTCAAGATGAAGGCCATCAGGCGCTTCTTCGAAGAGGGTGACAAGGTCAAGATCACCCTGCGTTTCCGCGGCCGTGAGATGGCCCACCAGGAACTCGGGCAGCAATTGCTCGACAGAGTCAAAAAGGATACGGGCGAGATCGCCAAGGTCGAGTCCGAGCCCCGCTTCGAGGGCCGTCAGATCGTCATGGTCCTGGCACCCCGCTAATATTGCCCCAAACTGACAGAACGCTGACAAGCCCTATGGGCGATCCGTCAGTGCCATTCTAGTATGGATACAGGAAATGTGCCTGTCTGCCTGCGGCGCGCTACGTGCCGGAGTGTAGCTACCGCAGCCTCGGGCGCTTTTCTTCTTTGATTCATGGCGGGTCATTTCGAAATGGCCTGATCATTCGAAAGTGTATCCCTCGTGACAGTTCTTGAACGGCGCAGTTTTCTCATTTTGACGGCAGCGAACCTGATTTCGGCAGCGTTCGCTTCATCGGCATTTGCAAAGGATAGCGGTTCCGATGGCGGTGGCGGCGAAGGCGGTGAGGGTGGCGACGGAGAAGGCAGCGGCAAGAGCGGCAGCGATGACGGCGGCGGTAGTGATGATTCAGGCGACCACGATGACAACAGCGGAAGTGGCCGCGACAATGATGACGATTCTGAAGGGAACGATCAAAGGGCGGCGCGCGACGCTGTCAAGAACGGCAATGCAGCCAGCCTTCGCGATATCCTGAAATCGGTTCGCCGCCGCTATAGCGGCGACGTCGTCGATATCAAACTCCGGCACAAGGGCGGCAACTATACATATCGAATCAAAATGCTGTCTTCTGAAGGCCGCGTCTATTCCCTGATCGTCGATGCCGGTACAAAGAAGGTCCTGAGGATTTCGAAAGAATAAACGATGCGTGTGCTGATTGCTGAAGATGAAGCGCGCGTCGCCGGAGATATCGCCGCCGCATTGGCGGCAGGCGGCCTGGTGCCGGAAATTGTCGACAATGGTGAAGATGCCTGGTTTCGCGGTGGCACCGAAACCTATTCGGCCATCGTGCTGGACCTTGGACTTCCGAAAATCGACGGGATCACAGTTCTCAAACGCTGGCGGCAGGAGGGCCTGAACACGCCTGTCATTATTCTTACAGCGCGCGGTAGCTGGAGCGAGCGCGTCGAAGGTATCGATGCTGGTGCCGACGATTACCTGCCAAAGCCTTTTCGCATGGAAGAATTGATGGCACGAGTCCGTGCCCTGATCCGGCGCGCGGCCGGCCGGGCAGAACCAACGATCACTGCCGGACCGGTGGCGCTCGATCCGAGGACAAGCCAGGTCAGTGTCAGAGGTATTCCCACCGGCCTGACGCCACTCGAATTCAGGCTGCTCAACTATCTTTTGCACAATCGCGGCCGGGTGGTGTCACAGACGGAACTCAGCGAGAATCTCTATTCGCATGACAGCGAACGCGATTCGAATGCCGTTGAAGCGCTGGTTGGAAGGCTCAGACGCAAACTCAAGGCCGATATCATCGAAACGCGCAGGGGATTTGGCTATATCGTGGAGGAAAATCGGGGATGAGCCGCGGCTCGCTGCGGCTCCGGCTGCTGGTCGCTGCCGCAATCTCAATTGCCTTTGCTCTCCTGCTGGCAGGTCTAGCACTCATCGGTATTTTTGAGGCGCAAGTCCGTACGCGGGTCGAACAGGAACTTCACAATCATCTGCTGCAACTGGTCGCCGCAACACGAGTTTCACCGGACGGGACGGTCAGCGTGAAGGGCGATATTGCCGATCCCCGCTTTGAACAGCCGCTCAGCGGAATGTATTGGGAAGTCCGCCCGGTCGACGGCGGTGAAGTTGTAACTTCACGATCGCTCTGGGATGCAAGCCTGGGGCATCTTGATAACACCACGACGACAGGCCCGGAAGGTGAGCCCCTCATCGCCGCCACGCGCACCATCAGGCTTGATGCAAATGGCAAGGAAACCGCCTACCAGATCACCGTGGCAACGCATCTGTCGGAGTTGAGCGATCCGGTCGAATCCTTCAGCAAGTCGATCACCTATTATCTCAGCTTGATCGGCTTTGCATTGCTCATTGCGGCATGGGTGCAGGTATCGATCGGACTCAGTCCGCTCAAAGCGCTATCGGAACGCTTGAAGGCGGTGGCAAGCGGCGCCAGCCGCCGGCTTGACGGAGAATTTCCCGACGAGGTGGCACCGCTCGCACAGGAATTGAACGAGGTGCTTGACGCACAAGAGGCCTCAGTCGAACGGGCGCGGGCCCGCGCAGGGGACCTGGCGCACGGACTGAAGACGCCCTTGACGGTCCTGGGTGCCGTCGCCCGGGATGTCGCCGGCAAGGGACTCGTGAGCGAGGCGCGGGAGATTGAAGCGCAGGCAGAAGCCATGCGGCGCCATGTCGAACGCCAACTTGCCCGGGCGCGCATGGCGAGCGGCCATGGGGTGACCTCGGTGCCGTTCCGCGAGAACGCCGAGCGGGTCATTGCCACGATGAAACGTGCAGCAGGAGGTGACAACATCAGCTGGAACCTCTCTGTGACCCCACCGGACGCCATTGCCATGGAGCGGCAGGATCTGATCGAGCTGCTGGGCAATCTCTTCGACAATGCCCGCAAATGGGCCAAATCATCGATCAAAGCGAGCTTCGAAAAAGGGCTGATTTTAGTGGAAGACGACGGTCCCGGCGTGCCCGAGGCCGAACTTGCGAGGATTGCCGACCGGGGTTGGCGTCTGGACGAAACCACCCAAGGGACCGGCCTTGGCCTTGCCATCGTCAAGGATATTGCAGATGTCTATGGGGCAAGTTTGAGTTTTTCCCGCTCGGCGCGAGGCGGACTACTGGTTCAGGTGCGGCTCAAATCCTGAGGCAGTTGCGTTCCGCCAGGGTTTCTGCTTAAAACGGCCCGTTCAAACCGCCTGGCTCGCAACAGGGCATGCCAGGGCGGTTTTCTATTGCATCGGAAGGATAGCAAAATGCCCAAAATGAAAACCAAGTCATCGTGCAAGAAGCGCTTCACGATGACTGCAAAAGGTAAGGTCCGTGCGCCCCAGGCAGGCAAGCGCCACGGCATGATCAAGCGCACCAAGAAGCAGATCCGCAACCAGCGGGGCACAATGATTCTGGCTCCCGGCGATGCCGGCCTGGTCAGAATTCATATGCCATACGCACGGTAGAGGAGATACTGCATGGCTCGTGTCAAACGCGGCGTCACAGCGCACGCCGCCCACAAGAAAATCATCAAGCGGGCGAAGGGTTACTTCGGCCGCCGCAAATCCACATTCCGTGCCGCGACACAGGCCGTCGAAAAGGCAGCGCAATACGCCTATCGCGACCGGCGCACCAAGAAGCGCAATTTCCGCGCCCTGTGGATCCAACGCATCAACGCCGCCACACGCGAACTCGGCCTGACTTACGGCCGATTTATTCACGGGTTGGCCAAGGCCGGCATCGAAGTGGACCGCAAGGTTCTCGCCGATCTCGCCGTGCACGACCCGGCAGGCTTCGCCCAGTTGGTCGACAAGTCGAAGGCCGCCGCTCAATAGGGCCGGCCACGTCGCGCACAGTTACCGGAATCCTGGCCGGGCTCATTTGGTGTCATGCGTTTGCACCAAGGGCCCGGCCATTTTGTCTTTGAGGACCAGATGAGCCCAGTGGCTTTCGAAACAGAACTTTTGGAGCAGATCGCCAAGGCCAGCGACGAGGCGGCGCTAGAGGCCATTCGCGTCGGCGCGCTCGGCAAGAAAGGTTCGCTGTCGGAGAAGATGAAGGCACTCGGCAGTACGGCGCCCGAAGAGCGCAAAATTGCCGGCGCTGCGCTGAATGTCATCAAAGACAAGGTGACGGATGCAATTGCTGCGCGAAAGGTAATGCTTCAGGAATCGGCGCTTGGTGCCAGGCTTGCTTCCGAAACCATTGACGTCACGCTCCCCGTTCGCCCGGAGCGGCAGGGCAGCATTCATCCGGTCAGCCAAGTTTGGGAAGAGGTCGTGCAGATCTGGGGCGATCTCGGGTTTTCGGTGGCCGAGGGTCCGCATATCGAAGATGATTTCCACAACTTCACCGCACTGAACATGCCGCCCGAGCATCCGGCCCGGCAGGAACATGACACATTCTATTTCAACGAGCGTGAAGATGGCTCCCGCATGGTGCTGCGCACGCACACCTCGCCCGTGCAAATCCGCACGATGCTAACGTCGAAGCCGCCTATCCGCATCATTGCGCCGGGGCGCACGTTCCGCTGCGATTCCGACATGACGCACACACCGATGTTTCACCAGATCGAGGGTCTCGTCATCGACGAGGTCACACACATGGGGCATCTCAAATGGGCGCTCGCGGAATTCTGCAAGGCGTTCTTCGAAGTCGACGATGTAAGAATGCGGTTCCGCGCCTCGCACTTCCCGTTCACCGAGCCATCCATGGAAGTCGACATCAACTGCTCCTGGGAAGGCGGTCAGGTGAAGATCGGTGTTGGCAATTCATGGCTGGAAATCCTGGGCTCCGGAATGGTGCATCCCAATGTGATCCGCCATGGCGGTCTTGACCCGGACAAGTATCAGGGATTTGCCTTCGGGATGGGGCTCGACCGCATTGCCATGCTCAAATACGGCATTCCGGATCTGCGTGCCTTCTTCGAGGCCGATCTGAGGTGGCTCCGTCATTACGGCTTCCGTGCCCTGCAGGTACCGACGTTGCCGGGAGGTCTGTCGTGAAATTCACTTTTTCCTGGCTCAAGGATTTTCTCGAAACCTCGGCCACCATCGATGAGATCGTTGAAGGGCTGATTGGGGTCGGTCTTGAAGTTGAAGAAGTTCATGACGCTGCGAAGGCGCTGGCGCCATTCAAAGTGGCCTTTGTGCAGAAGGCCGACAAGCATCCCAATGCCGACAAGCTGCGGCTTTGCGTTGTAGAAACCGATGAAGGCACTGTTCAGGTCGTGTGCGGGGCTCCCAATGCCCGCACCGGCATGAAAGGCATCATCGCCCTTCCCGGCGCTTACATTCCCGGCACGAAGATCACACTCGAGAAGGGCGTGATCCGTGGCCAGGAAAGCCAGGGGATGCTGTGTTCGGAGCGCGAATTGCTGATCTCCGACGAGCACAACGGCATCATCGAGGTCTCCGAAGAATGGCCAATCGGCACGCCGGCAGCAGTGGCTCTCGGGCTCGATGATCCGATGATCTATGTGAAGGTCACGGCAAACCGTCCCGATGCGCTCGGCGTCTATGGCATTGCGCGCGATCTGGCCGCCAAGGGACTCGGCAGGCTCAAACCGATCGATCACATTGCGCCAAAAGGCGGCTTCATATCGCCCATCGGCGTTTCACTGGATTTTCCAGATGGTGACACCAAGCCGTGTCCGCTGTTTGTCGGGCGCTATTTCCGTGGAGTGAAAAATGGCACGTCGCCCGAATGGCTGAGGCGGAGACTCACGGCAATCGGTCTTCGGCCAATCTCGACACTGGTCGACATCACCAACTACATCACTTTCAGCCACGGCCGTCCACTTCATGTCTTTGATGCGGACAAGGTCACAGGCCGCATTGGGGCGCGATTTGCCAATGAGGGCGAAAGCATCGTGGCGCTCGACGGCAAGACTTACCGGCTCGATCCGTCCGTTACCGTGATCGCCGATGCCGAGGGGCCGGAAGCGATTGCCGGAATCATCGGTGGTGAGCATTCGAGCTGTACCGAGGCAACCACCAATGTGTTTCTGGAATCCGCCTATTTCGATGCCTTGCGGACGGCAACGACCGGCCGCAAGCTCGGCATCAATTCGGATGCGCGTTACCGGTTTGAGCGCGGCGTCGATCCAGCCTTCACGCCGACAGGGGCCGATATCGCAGTGCGCATGATACTCGATCTCTGCGGCGGTGAAGTGTCCGAGGAGGTCACGGCCGGCAGCGTACCCAATACCAGCCGCAGCTATACCTTGCGAAAGACGCGGGTGAAGGCGCTGGGAGGCGTCGATATTCCGTGGGCGGATCAGTTGAACATCCTGCGATCGCTTGGATTTGTGGTCACTGAAGCAGCTGGTGGCGCCTCATGCTCGGTTCCTAGCTGGCGACCCGATGTTCAGGGAGAAGCCGACCTGGTCGAAGAAATTTGCCGCATCCATGGGCTAGACAAAATACCGCCTGTTGCGATGAATCGGGCCCACGCAATAACGCGGCCGGTGCTTAATCCACTGCAGAAACGCATGATCGCGGCGCGGCGCACGCTGGCGTCTCGCGGGCTCAACGAAGCCGTGACGTGGTCATTCCTCGCTGAGAAGGAAGTTGTGCTTTTCAGCGGACAGAGAAACCCTGCCCTGATTCTGGCCAATCCGATTTCATCCGAACTGACCGACATGCGGCCTACCTTGATCGCTAATCTCATAGCCGCAGTTGGCCGCAACCAGGCGCGGGGGTTTTTCAATTTCGGCCTGTTCGAAGTCGGCCAGGCCTATGCCGGTGACCGCATGGAAGACGAAACGCTGCGCGCCGGAGGGGTTCGGCAAGGCATGAATGGCGAGCGCCATTGGTCGCAGAAGCCGCGGCCTGTCGATGCCTATGATGCGAAGGCAGATGCACTGGCCGTGCTTGAGGCGGCCGGGGCACCCGTAGCTTCTCTGCAGATCGTGGCTGGCGGACCATCATGGCTGCATCCCGGCCGATCCGGCACCATTCAGATGGGGCCGCAAAACAAGCTCGCCGTTTTCGGCGAATTGCATCCCCGCATTGTCGCGGCAATGGATGTGAAGGGACCCATCGTGGCTTTCGAGGTGACGCTCAACAAGATTCCAGGATCCAAGGCGAAGACCGCTACACGCGCGGCGCTCAATGCTTCCGACCTCATGCCTCTCACGCGCGATTTCGCGTTCGTGGTCGATGCCGGCGTCGAAGCTGAAAAGCTGGTCAAGGCGGCACGCGGTGTCGACAAGACACTGATCGGCGAGGTTAGGGTTTTCGATGTCTTCAAGCTCGAAGGTGGCAAGACTTCCCTTGCCATAGAGGTGACGATCATGCCGCGCGAAAAGACCCTGACAGATGAGGAAATCGAGTCACTTTCAGCGCGTATTGTCGGTCAGGTCGAGAAGGCTACGGGTGGCAAGCTGCGGGCCTGAGCCGCTTCAGGCACTGCCAATTACTATCCCGGTGAGAAAGACAAGAAACCCACCCACTGCAATCTGGAATGCGGCGCGGAGAAACGGTGTATCCATATAGCGGTAGCGGATCCACGAAATGGCCCATAGTTCAAAAAACACGATGACGATCGCCACGCCAGTCGCGGTTTTGAAGTCGGGGATGAGGTAAGGCAAGGCGTGGCCCAAGCCGCCCACTGCCGTCATGATGCCCGCAGCAAGACCGCGGATAAGGGGATGCCCACGGCCGGTCAGTTTGCCATCATCGGACAATCCCTCGGCAAGGCCCATCGAAATACCGGCGCCAAGGGAAGCGGCAAGACCAACAAGGAAAGTCTCCCACGTGTTGCCTGTCGCGAAAGCGGCCGCGAACAATGGCGCAAGAGTCGACACCGAGCCGTCCATAAGGCCGACCAATCCCGGCTGCACGACCTGCAACAGGAAGAGCTTCTGCTTGGCTTCATGCTCCTCCAGTTTTGCATCGGGCGTCAGGTGTTTGAGGCCGAGTTTGTCAGCGAGTGAGGAATGGCCCTCTTCGGCATCCGCGAGATCGAGCAATAACTGCTTCACCGCTGGATCCGGGCTTCGTTCGGCGGAGCGCCGATAAAACCGGAGATTCTCGAGTTCCATGACTTCGGCGCGCTGGCGCATCGCTTCCAGGTTCATGGTTTTCATGAGCCACACCGGCTTGTGCTTGACGAAGCCCGAAACGTCGTTGCGGCGAATGAGCGGAATGAAATCGCCAAACTTGTGCTGATAGGCTTCGGTCAGGCGGCGGCGATGCTCGTGTTCTTCTTCGGCCATCTCAACAAACACATTGGCGGAAGCAGGAAATTTTTCACGCAACTGATGGGCAAAAGTGGCATAAGTGCGCGCATCGTCATCCTCGCTCGAAATGGCGAGTGCCAGAATTTCCTGTTCGGTCAGGTCCGAGAAGGCTTTCAACCAGAACTCCCCTTTCAAAACTCATCTTAGAATCATTCCAAACTACGGTAAAGCATCCAGATCGGATTATCCAGCGAGGCTTCAACTTGACGCCCTGCCGGGGTGATGCCAAACAGCCCGCACATGATTGACATTTCCCACATTCGCAATTTCTCCATCATCGCCCATATCGACCATGGAAAATCCACTCTCGCCGACCGGCTGATCCAACTCTGCGGCGCGGTCGCCAACCGTGACATGGTGGACCAGATCCTCGACTCGATGGACCTCGAGCGTGAACGCGGGATCACCATCAAGGCCAATACCGTGCGCCTCGATTATACCGCGCGCGACGGCCAGAAATACGTATTGAATCTCATCGATACGCCAGGGCATGTGGACTTTGCGTATGAAGTCTCGCGCTCACTCGCAGCCTGCGAGGGCTCGCTGCTCGTTGTTGACGCGAGCCAGGGGGTCGAGGCCCAAACACTTGCCAACGTCTACCAGGCGATCAACAACAACCATGAGATCGTGCCGGTTCTCAACAAAGTCGATCTTCCAGCCGCGGAGCCTGATCGCGTGCGCCAGCAGATCGAGGACGTCATCGGGATCGATGCGTCGCATGCGGTGGAAATTTCGGCGAAAACTGGTCTTGGCGTACCCGACGTTCTGGAAGCCATCATAAACCGGCTGCCTGCTCCCAAGGGCGACCGCAACAAGACGCTCAAGGCACTGCTCGTCGACAGCTGGTACGATGCTTATCTAGGTGTTGTGGTTCTGGTGCGGATCGTCGATGGCGTGATGCGCAAGGGTCAGAGGGTCAAGCTGGTGTCAACCAACGCGGTCTACCAGATCGACCGGGTCGGCATATCACGCCCCAAGAAGGAAATGGTGGCAGACCTCGGTCCGGGCGAAATTGGGTTCTTTACGGCCTCGATCAAGGAAGTTGCCGATACACGGGTCGGCGATACGATTACCGACGAGAAAAACCCCACCACTGAACCGCTTCCAGGGTTCAAGCCAGCCCAGCCGGTGGTCTTCGCCGGCTTTTTCCCCGTCGATGCGGCAAAGTTTGAAGATCTTCGCGAAGCAATGGGCAAGCTTCGGCTCAACGATGCGAGCTTCTCCTTCGATATGGAAACCTCGGCAGCGCTGGGCTTCGGGTTTCGCTGCGGGTTTCTGGGACTGCTGCATCTTGAAATCATTCGCGAGCGGATCGAGCGCGAGTTCAATGTCGATATCATTACCACGGCCCCTTCGGTCATCTACAAAGTGAACCTGCGCGACGGCACTCACATCGAATTGCATAACCCGGTTGATCTCCCCGACCAGACGCTGATCGAGTCCATTGAAGAACCCTGGATCGAAGCGACTATTCTGGTGCCAGACGAATATCTCGGATCGATCCTGAAACTGTGCGAGGACCGGCGCGGACGACAAAAGCAACTCACCTATGCAGGTGCGCGCGCCATGGTTGTTTATGAACTGCCGCTCAATGAAGTGGTGTTCGATTTCTATGACCGGCTCAAATCGGTGAGCCGCGGTTATGCCAGCTTCGACTACAAGATGACGAATTACGAAGACGGCGACCTTGTGCGCCTCGCCATTCTCGTCAACACCGAACCGGTCGATGCTCTAGCCATGATCGTGCACAAGGCGAGGGCCGAACAGCGCGGGCGCGTCATGTGCGAAAAGCTCAAGGACCTGATCCCGCGGCACATGTTCCAGATCCCGATCCAGGCGGCGATCGGTGGAAAGATCGTGGCGCGAGAAACACTGTCGGCACTGCGCAAGGACGTGACCGCCAAGTGCTATGGCGGCGACATCAGCCGCAAGCGCAAGCTCCTCGACAAGCAGAAGGAAGGCAAGAAGAAGATGCGGCAATTCGGCAAGGTCGAAATCCCGCAGGAAGCCTTCATCTCCGCGCTGAAAATGGATGAGAATTAAGCGAGTCGGGTTTCCGGCTTGAACGTCTCTTGACATTTGTTCTCTTTATGTTCTAGCTGAGCAAGAAGAGGACTTTTACAAGACACATGGACTGGCCCAAGGTCATCGAGCGCAACCAGGCAGCACTCATTCGCATCGTCGCGATGCTCATCGCCATGGTGGAAATGGGAAGTGGCGCCATGGTGGAACGGCTTCCACCGTCTCTCTACCATGCGGTGTCGCGGATGTTGCTTCCAACCGAATCGGCCTTGCGCCGCCTGATTGCCATCGCGGCGCGCGGGCTCAAGGTCAAACCCCCACCCGTCCGCCCAATGCCCAAGGGGCTTGTTCTCACCGGAAAGGGCGGCGGACAGATCGCGTTTCAGCTCTTCGACACACGCCAGCGGTTCAGCCGCAACAGCCGAAAGCGTGCCGCCACGGTTATTCCGCGCATTCACGTCTTTGCCGACAGTCCGCTCATCCCTTTGTTTCAGCCCCGGCCGGTTGAGAGCCCTATCCTCCCAGATCCGGATGACTCTGTCGACGCTGCTCGCCTCGGCCGCCGTCTCGCCGCAGTCAGGATGGCGCTCGACAACCTGCCGCGGCAGGCCAGGCGTCTGGCGCGCTGGAAAGCCCGGCGCGACCGGATGCAGAAACCCACCTTCTTGTCGCCGTTCCGCCCCGGCCCCCCGCCCGGCCATCGCAAGGAGGCCATAGAAGAAATCGACTTTGTGCTGCGCGAGTGCCATGGGCTGGCCCGCGATGCGCTCTATGAAGACACGTCCTGATCACATCCTGCCATCGAAGCGGTGGCGGGCTTGCGGTTTATTCGATGAAGTTCCATTCCGCCATAACCATCAATCTGCCATTCCAAAATCAGACAGGGGAAAAGCTATGTGCCCAATTTCCGGGCATGGACGTTCTCACGCAATGGCTTTATTAGTATGACAATTGAGGGAGAACGCCATGTCCGAGAAGCAGAAACCATTGAAACTCCGTTCGCAAAACTGGTTCGACAATCCATCGAATGCCGACATGACAGCGCTCTACCTGGAGCGTTATCTGAACTATGGTTTTACGCGGGGTGAGCTACAAGGCGGCAAGCCGATCATCGGCATTGCGCAGACGGGATCGGACCTTTCTCCGTGCAATCGCGCGCATGTCGAATGGGTCAAGCGGGTGCGCGACGGCATCACCGCAGCGGGGGGCGTCCCTTTCGAATTTCCAGTGCATCCAATCCAGGAAACCGGCAAACGGCCGACGGCGTCACTTGATCGTAATTTGTCTTACCTCTCTCTTGTCGAGGTACTCTACGGCTATCCGATTGACGGCGTCGTGCTCACGATTGGGTGCGACAAGACTACGCCCGCCTGTTTGATGGCGGCGGCAACGGTCGACATTCCAGCCATTGCGCTTTCCTCCGGCCCGATGCTGAATGGATGGTACAAGGGGCAGCGCACAGGTTCGGGCACCATCGTGTGGATGGCGCGCGAGAAGCTTGCCACCGGCGAGATCGACTATGAAGGCTTTGTCGAACTGGTCGCCAGCTCCGCACCATCAACCGGCTTCTGCAATACCATGGGCACGGCGACGACGATGAACTCGCTGGCCGAAGCGCTCGGCATGTCACTTCCCGGCAACGCTGCAATCCCTGCGCCCTACCGCGAGCGGGGTCAAATGGCCTATGAAACCGGCCGCCGCATCGTGGAAATGGTAAGCGAGGATCTAACCCCCTCCAAGATCATGACCCGCAAGGCTTTCGAAAATGCCATTGCCGTCAATTCAGCAATCGGCGGATCGACCAATGCGCCAAACCATCTCAATGCCATTGCGCGCCATATCGGCGTCTCGCTCGAAGTCGAGGACTGGGAGAAGTACGGCCTCGATGTGCCCCTGCTGGTCAATCTGCAGCCGGCAGGCGAGTATCTGGGCGAAGATTATCACCGGGCGGGCGGCGTTCCCGCCGTCGTCGCCGAACTGATCAAAGCCGGCAAGATCCACGAAGACGCAATTACTGCCAATGGCAAGACTATCGGCCAGAATTGCAAGGGCAAATTCTCATGGGATCGCAATGTCATCAAGGAATACGACAAACCCATGATGAGTCACGCGGGATTCAAGATGCTGAAAGGCAATCTTTTCGATTCTGCCATCATGAAGACCTCGGTCATCTCGGAAGAGTTCCGCAAGCGCTATCTATCCAATCCGAAGGATCCCAATGCCTTCGAGGCTAAAGCCATCGTGTTCGACGGGCCGGAGGATTATCACGCCAATATCGACAACGCGAAGCTGGGGATCGACGAGAATACCATCCTGTTCATGCGCGGAACCGGACCACTCGGCTATCCTGGTGCAGCCGAAGTGGTCAACATGCGGGCACCAACGCAGCTTTTGGAAAAAGGCATCAGATCGCTGCCCTGTGTCGGCGACGGGCGCCAGTCGGGAACGTCAGGTTCGCCTTCGATCCTCAATGCGTCACCGGAAGCGGCAGCAGGCGGCGGACTTGCCATCCTGAAGAACGGCGACCGGGTGCGGATCGACCTCAACAAAGGCATCTGCGACATGCTAATCTCCAAGGAGGAGATCGCCAAACGCAAAGCGGAACTTGAGGCCTCCGGCGGTTACAAGGTGCCCGAAAGTCAGACGCCATGGCAGGAAATTTTCCGTGCCAATGTCGATCAACTTGCCCAAGGCATGGTGATGAAGGGCGCCGTTAAATTCCAGCGCATTGCCAAGACCAAAGGGATTCCGCGCGACAATCACTGATGATCGAGATCAAGAGCGACAAGCTCAAAGCGAGCTTCCTGCCTTTTGGAGCACGGCTCGTTTCGCTGTGGGCGCCCGACAGAAACGGACGCCTGGCGGATGTGGTTGCAGGGGCCGCCGAGGAGGCCGACATGCTGGCGGGCGACGTCTATGCGGGCGCTGTGACCGGGCGGTTTGCAGGAAGGATCAGCAAAGCGCGATTTTTCCTCGACGGCCGGGAAATCGGGCTCACCCCGACCACCAATGGCGACCAACTCCATGGTGGTCCGGTCAATTTCTGCAATTCAGTGTGGCAAGCCCGAAGTTCCGACAGCGCCGTGACTTTCACTATCCATTCTCCGGATGGCGATCAGGGTTTTCCGGGCGATCTGGATGTGACGGCAACCTACAGTCTTGACGGCAATAATTTGTCACTCGATTTCGAAGCCCGCACGTCCAAGCCGACAGTGGTCAATCTCACAAACCATGCCTATTGGAACCTCGCAGGAGAAGGATCGGCTCTCGATCATGAAATTGAAATCGACGCGGATCACTACCTGCCACTAAACGACCGGCTACTTCCGACAGGTGAAATCGCGCCGGTTGGAGATACGCGTTGGGATTTCCGCCGCAAAAGAAAAGTCACGGAGCCTTACGACAATACGTTTTGCCTCTACGGGAAACGTGGAGAGATGAAACGGGCCTGCCGGATGCGCGATCCGTCCTCCGGCCGCACCATGGAGGTTCACACCACGGAATGCTCCATGCAGTTTTACACCGCCAATCACTGGTCGGAGGCGATGAAAGGCAAATACGGTCCGCTTTTTCAGCACTGTTCGCTGGCGATTGAGCCGCAGAATTTTCCGGATGCGCCAAATCACCCAAACTTTCCGTCATCGGTCCTGCGGCCCGGCGAAGTGTATCGGCATCGCAGCGAATGGCGGTTTGGCGTCTAGATCCAGCCGCCATCCACAACAAATTCCTGATTGCTGCAGGCGGCAGAATCATCGCTCGCCAGAAACAAGGCCATGCTGGCGATGTGATGGGGCTGCAGCCTTATATCAAGGCATTGGCCTTCGACACGCTGCTTGTCAGCCTCGGGTGTCAGCCAGAGTTTTATCTGGCGCTCAGTCAGAACCCAGCCCGGCAGCAGCATGTTGACCCTGATATTGAACTGGCCCAGGTCCCGAGCGAGCGAACGTGATAGCCCGGACACTCCGGATTTCGCCGCGGTGTACGCCGCCATGCCACCAATTCCGAGCTTCCATGAGGTCGAGCCAAGATTGATGATCGATCCACCGCCAGCCTGCTTCATCATCGGCGCCACAGCCTGAGCGGCAAAAAACTGGTGCTTGAGGTTCACGGCGATGCGATTATCCCAGTATTCGGGCGTCATATCCTCAAGCTTGTGACGTTCGTCGTGCGCAGCATTGTTGACAAGCACGGTGATGGGACCGACTTCAGCCCCGGCGGCGCGAACGGCGTCCTGAAGTGCGGCAGTGCCGGTCACATCGCAATGCCGATACCAGATACCGCCGCCCAAGCGCTTGATCAGCGCTTTCGCGCGATCATCGGCCAGATCGACAAAGGCCACCTTGCTGCCCTGGGCATGAAAGGCCTCGACAAAGCCCTCGCCAATCCCCATGGCGCCTCCGGTAATAAACACAGTCCTGCCCTTGAGGCTGGGATAGACGGCACCAGACATGATTGCTCCTTACATGATCAATTTGGCGGCCTGGCCGATGCGGCGCAGGCCGGCGACGGCGGCTTGCGGATTGCCGATTACTCTGCTGCGGCCTGCGACGGCAAATGCCTCGCTGTAGCGGGCGCACAGCATGGCAGCGCCAACGAGCGTTGCCTCGCCCTGCCTCGATTCACCCGACATTTCCGCACCGATGAGCAGCCCCGAGAGATAGTCAGAAAGGCTTTGGCCAGGCAGATGTTCGAACAGTCCCAAAGTCCTGGCGCTGAAGATAGCATGCAGTAAGCGGCCGCCATGCTTGACACCGGCATTGACGCCCCTGGCAAAGGCTTCGCGATCATGATCGCCATCCTGCATGAGGCGGCCAAGGATCGTATGGCTTTTCAATGCAGCGAACACCTCGCCGGTCATGTAAGTGGTGAATTGCACAATACGCCCCTGCTTGACCGTTACCCATTTGGAGTGGGTACCGGGAAGAACGAAGCGGCCGCTTGCACTATCAAGAGCGCCAAAGACCTGGGTTTCCTCGCCACGCATGACATCTGGAATGCCATCTATCTCGCAGCTCACGCCGGGAACTAACGCGATGGCGCGGCGGCTCGCGGTGACATGGTGCTTCAGGCGCGCCGCAATTTCCTCAAGACCCGCCGGACATGGGCAGTAAGGCACCTCTACCCAGCCCTGCTTCGACGTGATCATGCCCGCCGCGAGAATGGGAAGTCCTGCATCCCAGTCGCCAATATTGCGCTCGAGAACGATTTCAAAATCGCCATTGCCGACGCTCAGGATACCGTCAGGAGCGCTGCGTTCAGCAATGACCTCGCCCCGCATATCCACCAGATAGGCGCGAAAGGACGTGGTTCCCCAATCGAGTGCAATGAAAGAGGCTGTCATGACGGGATTTGACATGCCATCTTGTGCAACGCCTGTCTATGTCCTGCCAGCCGATATGCGGCCTGCCGCAAGTGCGACCAGACCGGCGCCCACGATGAGGGCGGCGCCGGTGATGGTCGATAGCTTCGGGATCTCGTTCCAGACCAGAAAGCCCCAGATTGCTGCCCATACCAGTGCTGTATATTCGAAACTCGCAACGAGGTTGGCTTCGGCCTCGCGATAAGCGAACGTCAGACCAGTTACACCGGCTGCCGCCGTGACGCCGCACGACATCATGAGCAGCAAATCGGATCTGGACGGCATGGCCCAGGGCCGCACCAGGAAAGCCGCGCTTGGATGATCCCACGCTCCAAAATCAATGACCGAAAACACTGCCCACATGCCCGCCGCCGCGAAGAGAAATATGAACGTCGTGTATGAGGCCATGACCGAGCCGGGCACGGTGGCCCCCATGCTCCGCGCCATGATCATGCCGATGCTGTAGAGAAATGCGCAGAGCAGGATCAGCAGCCCTGCCGGTTCGAAAATGCCGCCCGTCGGCCGCATCATGATCAACACGCCCGCAAACCCCGCGATCACGGCAAACCAGCGCAATGGTCCCACCTTTTCACCGAGCATTGGTCCCGCCAGAGCCACGATGATCAGCGGCACGGTGGAATAGAGCGCGACGGAATCGGTAAAGGGAATGGCGGCGAAGGCCAGATAGTAAGACAGGTAACCAACAAGCAGGATCAGGGCCCGCAAAAACAATGCGCCCGGCCGGTAGCTGAAGAAACCACGCAGGCCCACGTCAAAATGCATCAGCGCCAGCATGAACGGCATGGCGGTGATGCTCCGGATGAACATGACTTCGCTCAAGGGGTAAGATCCGCTCACCAGCTTGACGGCGATATCGTGCAGGGAGAAGGCAAAAATACCGGCGCACAGATAAGCGATGCCGCGAGTCGGATGATGTCGGCGCTGGGGCTGGCCTATGGCCGCATCAACTGCCACGGTCAAGGCCGCGCGAAATCACGAATAGTGCCTGTCTGCCACCGATATCCATGCAGCACCGACTAGCATTTCGTGGCCCATCTGTCCGTCTGCACGCCGTCATGGACTACATGCGGCATGCACATATCTCAAAGCCCGAATGCCTGTCAGGTCAGTTTTTTCGTGGCGAGCTTTTCGAGCATTTCATTGAAGACGGCCGGGGTCCAGTTCTCATCAAGTGCTTTCAAAAGAACAGCCTGCTGGGTTGCAGGGGCGAGGCCGCCAATCGGCGGATCACGATCGAGATTGGTGGGGAAGGAATAGCCCTCGGCGCTCGCGGCGACGGCATATCGCACGCCATTTGAGTCGAGTTTTCCAGAAGCCTCGAGCCGCTTCAGGGCGGGATAAATCGCAGCACTCATGCGAGCCCGGTCAACGCTCTCCATGGCCCGGCCATAGGCGGAGGATACCTGCAACAGGTTGGCCATGCGCCTGACATCCTTGGTGTGGTTGGTGCCCGCCGCGTGGAACAGAGCCGGATTGAAGAATGCCGCATCGCCTTTGGACAGAGGCAACTGCACGTAGTTCTTGGTAAAGAACTCCTTGAACTCAGGCTTGCGCCAGGCAAAGAATCCGGGCGCAAAGGTCTGCGAATAAGGAAGATACAATGTCGGGCCGGTTTCAACCGGCATGTCGACATGGGCGACGGCACCCTGCAAGGTCAGTACCGGCGAAAGCAGATGGGCATGGGCCGGATACTGTGCAATCTCTTTTGATGTCTGGAATCCCATATGATAGTCGCGGTGCACCGATTGGGCTTCGCCGCCGGGATTCACCACATTGAGTTGCGAGGTAATCTGGTATCCGATGCCGAGCCAGGACTCCGAGATCATGGCGATGATCTCATTGGAATAGTAGCAGGCAAAGATTTCGGGATCGCGCAGACAGAGTTTTTCCAGCGCATTCCAGATTCGGTCATTGGCGCCGGGCTTGGCGAAATGATCCCCGGCCGCGGTTCCCTGCGCATGCTGTTCGGCAATCATCGCATGGAAGGCGTCAGTTGCGGCATCGACCGGAGCGGTATCGGCAAATGCCTTCTTGAAGACCACGATGCCTGGCCCGGTCAGCATGGCCTCGGTCCATTCAGCCATGATGGCCTTGCGGGCGTTAGGGTCCTTTGCGGCAGCGCGCACCGCGTCACCGTCGTAGATCAGAACGTTCGACTGGATTTCGCTGGCGAGGGGGTAATCCTCAGCCTTGGTCTGACGGGAGATGAGTTTCTCGAAATCCTCCAGATCACAGGAGTCCGGGGTGAGCCACACACGATCTGAACGAAGCTTGGCAATGTTATCGGTCTTCACGGGCCTATCCTCCGGAATTGCTGGTGCTGGTGGCCTCGGACTATAGAACATCCAGATCTGGACGATACCGCAGAAATCCCTCAAATTCACCTCAGGAGCATCGCGCTTGCATGACCCATGAGTTCCCTATCAAGGAGATTGCCCTTCAGGCCGGATTGAGCGTCGCGACCGTCGACCGGGTGCTGAACGGGCGGGGCGGGGTGCGCAAGCTTACCGCACAGCGCATTGCCGTGGCGCTCCGCGAACTTGGCCGCCAGAGCGAGCAAACCGTGCTGGCAGGGCGCAAGTTCATGATCGACATCGTCATGGAAGCGCCGTCACGGTTCACCGAGGTGGTGCGACAGGCGCTTGAAGCGGAAATGCCAGCCATGCGGCCCGCCATCTTCCGCTCAAGATTTCACCTGCGCGAAGTTTTCCTGGTGAAGGAACTGGTGACTTTGCTCGATCGCATCGGCGCGCGTGGCAGTCACGGCGTATTGCTCAAGGCACCGGATACGCCAGAGATCGCCGCGGCGGTGAACCGCCTGTCCGACAGGCGCATTCCGGTGATCACGCTTGTAACCGACATCCCCACGTCGCGGCGGCGCGCCTATGTCGGCATCGATAACCGCGCAGCAGGAGAAACGGCGGCCTATCTCATCGGCCAGTGGCTGGGGCCTGAAAACGCCAAGGTGCTGGTCACGCTGTCCAGCAATCGCTTTCGCGGCGAGGAGGAACGCGAGATCGGGTTTCGCCGGGCGCTGCGCGCGCGCTATCCGCATTTGTCAGTCATTGAAGTGAGCGAGGGCTATGGGATCGACCGGGCTACCGGTGCGCAGGTGCGCGATGTGCTGGAGCGTGAGCGAGGCATCGCCGCCGTCTATTCCATCGGGGGCGGCAATGCTGCGATTTGCGCTGCGTTTCGCGCGGCGAAGTGTGCGTGCAGGGTGTTCATCGGGCATGATCTCGATGCCGACAATATCAGGCTGTTGCGCCATGGTGAGATCAGCGCCGTACTGCATCATGATCTTGCACAGGACATGCGGCTGGCCTGCCAGCATCTGATGCGGGCGCACGGTGCCCTGCCGAAGGATCAACGCAGGCCGCTCTCACATTTCCAGATCGTGACGCCCTTTAATCTTCCGCTGTCATCCGATTGATCGGTCAACGAAGCTTGTTGGGCCTGACCGGAGCCGTATTGACCGGGTCCTCGGGCCAGACATGGCGAGGGTAGCGGCCGCGCATTTCGGAACGGACCGAGGGATAAACGTTGGTCCAGAAGGTTTCCAAACTTTGGGTGACGGCGAGTGGACGGCCAGCAGGCGATAGCAACTCGATGCGCAATTTGGCCCGGCCATCGGCGATGCGCGGCGTCACTGCAAGACCGAACATTTCCTGAAGCCTGGCGGCAAGCACAGGATCGCCTTCGGCTGGATAGTCAATCGTCACCTCCTTGCCAGAGGGTATGGCAATGCGCGAAGGGGCCAATTTGTCGAGTTGGCGCAAAAGATGATGCGGCAGAAGACTTCGCATGATTTCGTGCATGTCGAGACGTTCGAGATGCTGGGCCCGGGTCATGCCGGCAAGGAAAGGCGTCAGCCAGTCCGCGAGTGAGGCCATGAGCCCAGTATCGCTCAAGTCCGGCCAGTCTTCCTCAGGAAAGAGCTTGCGGAGGAACTGCGCGCGGGCACGCAAACGTTCGGCGCCTTCGGTCCATGGCAATGCTGTCAGCCCCATGGTTTTTACGCCCTGGCACATGGCGTCCGCGAGTTTCTCGGGCGCGGGCTGGTTTAACGGACGTTCCTCCAGCACAAGGGCGCCCAGTTTGCGGCGACGGCTCGCCGTCACCATGCGCTGGCGATTGTCCCAGCCGAGCACTTCCTCGGTTTCAATGTGCGCGGCGAAATGCTCTTCGATTTCGCCAAGGCTCAAGGCGGCCGCAAGAAATATTTTCTGGTCGCCCGGCTTGCCGTCAGTCGTGGCGATGGCAAGAAAGGGGCTTGCTGCAAGTCCATCATGTTCCGGCATGACGGCGCCGCCGCCGCCAGAGAGCCGGAAACGGCCACGGGCGCCACGCGCCTGCGCAATGCGATCGGGAAAGGCAAGGCCGAGAAGTACGCCCGGGCTCACCTCATCGCCCCCCTTGATGCGGGCAATCTGGCGTACCTGCCGCGCTCCTTCCTTTACCCGTTCCCGCGCGGCGCGATTGGTGTTCGCGCGCTCGCCATGCAGGGCTTCGATCCGCAGGGCGATGTCCACGTCATTGCCACGGTCGAGAATGTCGCGTTCAGCCAGGAGGCTAGCAAGTTCGGCTGCGAGCGCACCGCTGCCTTTCGCATCGCCCGCGACAACCATATGGGCAAGCCGCGGGTGCAGTGGCAGGGCGGCCATGGCTTTCCCCATCGCCGTTATAGCGCCGCTCCGATCAACAGCATCGAGTTCCACCAACAATTCGCGCGCCTGGGCGAACGCTGCTTGCGGTGGCGGATCAAGCCAGCGAAGCGCTGCCGGATCGGCGACACCCCATGCGGCCAGTTCAAGCGCCAGTGGCGCAAGATCGGCAGACAGGATTTCAGGCGGATCATAGGCAAGCAAGGCCCGGTTTTCTTCCTCGGGCCACAACCGGTAGCAAATGCCGGGGCCAAGACGTCCGGCGCGGCCACGGCGCTGGTCGGCGGATGCAAGCGTCACCCGCAGCGTTTCCAGCGTGGTCATGCCCGAGCCCGGATCGAAACGGGGCTTTCGCTTGTATCCAGTATCGACGACGATGCCGATGCCTTCGATAGTCAGCGATGTTTCGGCAATGGTGGTTGCCAGCACGATCTTGCGCCTGCCCGATACTGCCGGCCTTATGGCGCGATCCTGGTCTGCAAAGGACATGGCGCCATAGAGCGGCATGACATCGGCGTTCACATTTTTCAATTCATCGGCAACGTGGCGAATTTCACCTTCCCCCGGCAGGAAAACCAGGAAGCTGCCTTCGGCTTCGGACATGGCGCGTTTCACGGCACGCGCCGTGTCCTGAACCATGGATTTCAATTGAATGCGCTCACCGTGGCGCGTCTCAACGGGGAACGTGCGGCCTGGCGATGCGATCACCGGTGCGTTGTTCAGAAATGCAGAGATGCGGGCGGCATCGATAGTCGCCGACATGACGAGAATTTTCAGATCGTCGCGCAGGCCCTGCTGCACATCGAGCGCAAGTGCAAGCGCAAGATCGCCATCAAGGCTGCGCTCATGGAACTCGTCGAAGATCAGAAGGCCGATACCTGCCAACGCTGCGTCGCCCTGCAAGCGGCGCGTAAGGATGCCCTCGGTCACAACCTCGATGCGGGTCCTCGCGGAAACCTTGCGATCAAGCCGCACGGAATAGCCCACGGTTTCACCAACCTCTTCACCAAGAGTTTCGGCCATGCGGCGGGCCGCGGCGCGGGCCGCAAGGCGGCGCGGCTCGAGCATCACAATCGACTTGCCTCGGGCCCAGGTTTCGCCCAGAAGCGCCAATGGAACATGCGTGGTTTTGCCAGCCCCCGGTTCAGCAACAAGCACGGCGGCGGCACTGCGGGCTAGGGCCGCCTTGAGGGGCGGAAGGGCCTGTTCGATGGGGAGATCGGTGGACATTCAGTTTGTTTGCATTGCACAAAACACTTGCTTCGTGTATTATTTTAAGGTCTGAATTAAAGTCATGACCACACGCATCATCCCAGTCGATCCCTTCGATCTCGTCGTCTTCGGCGCGACCGGCGATCTGGCGCAGCGCAAGCTGCTTCCCGCCCTGTTCCACCGCGACGAGCAGGGGCAGATTCCAGATCGCGCGCGTATCATCGGCGTATCACGCCGGCCGATGAGCCGCGAGGAGTTCCTCACCATGGCGCGCGGCGCCATTGAAGCCCATGTCGATATTGCCGACCGGCGGCCCGAGGTGTGCGAGCGTTTCTATGCGCGGCTCAACTATGTGGCCGCCGATGCATCCGGTGAATCGGGCTGGCCAGAACTTGCGAAGACCCTGGAGCCCGACCAGGATGTGATCCGCGTTTTCTATCTCGCGACCAGTCCCGATCTTTTCGGACCGATTTGCGAGAAGCTCGGCCAGCATCAGATCGTGACGCCGAAAACCCGTGTCGTCATCGAAAAGCCTGTGGGCAAGAGCGGGGCATCGGCAAAGGCGCTGAACGACGTCATCGGCAAGGTCTTCGCCGAACCGGCCGTCTACCGCATCGATCATTATCTCGGCAAGGAAACCGTACAGAACCTAATGGCGCTGCGCTTTGCCAATGCGCTGTTCGAACCGATCTGGAATTCGGCGCATGTCGACCATGTGCAGATCACCGTCGCTGAGACGCTCGGCGTCGAAGGACGGGCGGGATATTACGATACCGCCGGGGCGCTGCGCGACATGGTGCAGAACCACATGCTGCAGCTCCTCTGCCTGGTGGCGATGGAACCGCCAACGTCGATGGATGCAAATTCGGTTCGCGATGAAAAGCTGAAGGTTCTCAAATCGCTGAAGCCAATCACCGGCGACCATGTGGCCAACAACACGGTGCGCGGCCAGTATCGCGCCGGCGCCAATGCCGGAGGTGCCGTTGCCGGCTATCTCGAAGAGCTCGGTTCGGCGACGTCCAAGACCGAAACCTTCGTGGCCCTGAAAGCTGAAATCGGCAACTGGCGCTGGAATGGCGTGCCGTTCTATCTTCGCACCGGCAAGCGCCTGGCCTCGCGCGTTTCGGAAATCGTGATCGGCTTCCGGCCCATCCCGCATTCGGCGTTTGACGGCGCGGCCGGACCAATTGCGGCTAACCGGCTGGTGATCCGGCTGCAGCCCGATGAAGGCGTCAAGCTTTGGCTGATGATCAAGGACCCGGGGCCCGGCGGCATGCGGCTCAGCTATGTGCCGCTCGACATGAGCTTTGCCGATGCTTTCGGGGTCCGAAATCCGGACGCCTACGAACGTCTGCTCATGGATGTGGTGCGCGGCAACCAGACCCTGTTCATGCGCCGTGACGAAGTGGAAGCGGCGTGGCGCTGGATCGACCCGGTTCTGGACTCGTGGAAGGAGTCATCGGAACTGCCCAAGCCGTACACGGCTGGTACATGGGGACCATCGTCGGCGGTCGCACTGATCGAGCGCGATGGGCGCACCTGGTATGAGGACGAGGCCTGATGATTGCAGCCGAGCGCAGTTTCGCGGATCGCGAAACGCTGGCCCGGCAGCTGGCTGGTGATATTGCCTCGACTCTTCAGAAGGTGATCGGCACCAATGGCGAAGTCACGCTCGCTGTCTCTGGCGGCACGACGCCGAAGCTCCTGTTCGATACACTGTCACAGGCCGATGTCGATTGGGACAAGGTGACCGTGACTCTGGTCGACGAGCGCCAGGTACCGGAAGATCATGAGCGCTCCAATGCCAGACTGGTGCGCGCACACCTGCTGCAAAACAAGGCGGCAGCGGCTACATTTGTTCCGCTCGTCGACAATCCGCGGGCGGCAGGCATCGGCCCGCTGGATGCCGTGATCCTTGGCATGGGAAATGACGGGCATACCGCCTCGTTCTTTCCCGGCGGCGACAGCCTGCGCGAGGCTACCGATCCCAATACGCCGAAGCGGCTTGTCGACATAACGGCACCGGGCGCCGGCGAGGCGCGCCTCACCTTCACGCTGCCGGCGTTGCTTGAGGCACAATTCATTGCGCTTCACATCGAGGGTGCGGAAAAGCAGAAGGTGCTGGCCGAAGCGAAAAAGAGTGGGCCGGTCGAGGCCATGCCAGTCCGTGCCGTGCTCAGGTCGCCCAGGCCGGTGACAATCTACTGGTGCAGTTGAAAGAGAGGATAGCCCCATGTCCGTGAACGCGGTCGTTGCCGCCGTCACCGAGAAGCTGGTTCAGCGCAGCAAGCCACAGCGCGCGCGCTACCTTGAGCGCATTGAAGTCCAGCGCTCCAGCCAGCCCAAGCGCAAGACGCTCGGCTGCGCCAATCTTGCGCATGGCTTCGCTGCCTGCGGTCCGGGAGACAAGGCGGAACTGCGGAATGGCGATGGGCCGAACCTTGCCATTGTCACCTCCTACAATGACATGCTTTCGGCGCATCAACCGTTCGAGGGGTATCCCGATATCATCCGGCAGGCGGCGCGCGAAGCCGGGGGCACGGCGCAGGTCGCGGGCGGTGTACCCGCCATGTGCGACGGCGTCACCCAGGGCGAAACCGGCATGGAGCTGTCGTTGTTTTCGCGCGACGTGATCGCGCTGTCGACAGCGGTCGCCCTGTCGCACCAGATGTTCGACGCGGCGGTCTATCTCGGGGTCTGCGACAAGATCGTGCCTGGCCTCCTGATCGGGGCATTGTCCTTCGGCCATCTCCCGGCGATCTTCATTCCGGCCGGACCGATGACGTCAGGGCTCCCCAATGCGGAGAAGGCAAAAATCCGCCAGCTGTTTGCCGAAGGAAAGGTCGGGCGCGAAGCACTGCTCGAAGCCGAGGCGCAATCCTATCATGGGCCTGGCACCTGCACCTTCTACGGCACGGCCAATTCCAACCAGATGCTGATGGAGATCATGGGCCTGCACCTGCCGGGTTCGACCTTTGTCAATCCCGGCACGGCGCTCCGCGATGAGATCACCCGGGCCTCCACCCGGCGGGCCATGGCGATCACCGCACTCGGCAACGAGTACACGCCGATCGGGAAGGTCATCGACGAGCGCGCCGTGGTGAACGGTGTCGTCGGCCTGCTCGCTACCGGCGGCTCCACCAACCACACGATCCATCTCATTGCCATGGCGGCTGCGGCGGGAATTGCGCTGACCTGGGATGATCTCGCCGAACTCTCGGCCGTGGCGCCGCTCCTCACCCGCATCTATCCCAATGGCAAGGCCGATGTGAACCATTTCAATGCGGCGGGCGGCATGGGCTTCATGATCCGCGAGCTGATCGGCGCCGGCCTGATCCACAAGGACGTCAAAACCATCTGGGGCACTGGGCTCGACGGTTACACGATTGAACCGCGGGTCGGCGACAAGGGCCTCACCTGGGCCGATGCGGCAACCACAAGCGCTGACCCCAGCGTGCTGCGGGGCTGTAGCGAAGCATTCCAAAAGACCGGGGGCCTCGCACTTCTCGATGGCAATCTCGGCCGGGCGGTGATCAAGACTTCCGCCATTCCCGGCGACCGGCACATCATCGAAGCGCCAGCGCGCGTGTTCCACAGTCAGGCGGAATTGCACAAGGCCTTCCGGGATGGCGAGCTTACGGGCGATGTCATCGCCGTAGTGCGCTTCCAGGGCCCCAAGGCGAACGGCATGCCCGAGCTACACAAGCTGATGCCGCCGCTTGCGGTCCTGCAGGACCGCGGACAACGCGTGGCGCTGGTCACCGATGGCCGGCTTTCCGGCGCATCGGGCAAGGTGCCCGCCGCAATCCATGTCACGCCGGAGGCTGCCGATGGCGGAGCGATTGGCAAGATCCGCGACGGCGACATGATCCGGCTCGATGCCGAGCGTGGCCGTCTGGACGTGCTCGTCACCGAAGGTGAGTGGGCAGCGCGCGTCCAGGCCACGGCCGACCTTTCGGCAAATGAATGGGGCACAGGGCGCGATCTCTTTGCCGGTTTCAGACTTAACGCCGGGCGCGCCGACCAGGGCGCCTCCCTCTTCAAGGCTGCCTGACATGAACCTCGAACAGATCCTCTCTTCCGCTCCCGTGGTGCCGGTTTTGGTCATCGAGAATGTCTTTGAAGCGGTGCCCCTGGCGCGGGCGCTGATCGCCGCCGGGCTGCCGGTTCTCGAAGTCACGCTGCGCACGCCTGCCGCCGCCGATTGCATCCGCGCCATCAAGGCGGAAGTCGAGGGTGCCATCGTCGGGTCCGGCACGGTGCTCGATCTCGAACTGATGCGGCTCAGCGAGAAGCTTGGCTGCGCCTTCGCGGTATCGCCGGGGGTCACGGCCAACCTGCTCAAGGCGGCAAGGAATTCGCCGGTGCCGCTGCTTCCCGGAGCCGCATCTGCCTCCGAGTCCATGGTGCTGCTGGAGCATGGCTACGTCTTCCAGAAATTCTTCCCCGCAGAGCCCGCGGGCGGCGCGCCTTATCTCGCATCCCTGTCTTCGCCGCTTCCCGGCGTGCGTTTCTGTCCGACGGGGGGCATCACGGCGGCGATCGCACCAAATTATCTCAAGCTCGCCAATGTGATTACTGTCGGCGGATCATGGATGGCGCCAAAAGCGCTTATCCAAGCCAAGGACTGGAAAGGCATCGAAGATCTGGCGCGCGAGGCGGCCTCCCTCAAATGAAAACCGTCGCCGTCATCGCGCATGACCGGATGAAACCGCAAATGGTGGAATGGGCGGTGCGGCACGAGAAGGCGCTTGCGACCTGCAAGATATTTGCGACAGGCACGACCGGCGGCCTGGTCCGGGAACGCTGCCCGTCACTCGATATCACATTGCTGAAGAGCGGCCCGCTCGGTGGCGACCAGCAGGTCGGCGCATTGATTGCGGAGGAGAGGATCGACGCGCTGTTCTTCTTCACCGATCCCCTCAGCGCGCTGCCGCATGATGTCGACGTCAAGGCCCTGACCCGGCTTTCAACGCTCTACGATATTCCGATGGCCTGCAATCCAGCGACGGCGGACTATATCATCGAAAGCGCGCGGTTCGGCTGAACGAGTCCGCTGCTATGCCGGATTTCTGGCAGTGACGAACCAGCTGCTCGAACTGTTCCAGATGCCGCCATCGCGCTGATGTTCCTGAAAGGTCTTGCGCAGGGCGTCGACGACCGGCTGGCGATGCTTGACGCCGTCTTCACCGGCAAGCCTGATGATTTCTCCCGCCGGTCCCAGCGCCATGGAAAATTCCACAGCTTCATCAAGGTCACGGCCAATACAGATGTCACCATCGTAGCGTTCAAAGGTCATATTGGTGAAACCGGCGATCCTCAGCATGTCGCTCACCATGTCGGGACCCGCCATAGAAAAAGGGCCGGGGCCACAATGGACCTGATCGGTTTCCTCATGGGAAACGACCGGCACGATCTCCTTGACCAGAACTTCCGCCTCGTGAATCCAAGGATTGTCCTCACGCTTGCGCCAGACGATCATCGAGAACTTGCCGCCGGGCTTGAGGGAGCGGCGGATATTGCGCATGGCAAGCCCCGGCAGATTAAAGAACATGGTGCCAAAGCGGGAGAAGGCAAAATCATAGGGACCCCTGAGATCGTCAGTCTGCACATCTGCGGTGAAGAAACCGGCATTCTTCACCCCGGCATCCGCCGCCTCGCTGACTGCAAGATCGATGAAGTTCTGGGCGCAGTCGACGCCCACCGCAGTTCCAGTTGATCCCACCTGCCTGGCAATTTCCTGGGTCGTGTCGCCGAACCCGCAGCCCACATCGAGCACACTGGCCCCCTTGGGATAGGGAAAGCGCTTCAGAAAATCCGAGCTGTGCGATGTCAGTCCGTTGGAGAGCACCCAGCGAAACCGTACAAACTTGTCGAAGAGAACCGTGTTCCAGGCTTCTATGGGAATTGAATTGTCGGCGTCATCCATGGCAATGGCCACTCTTCTGTTTATCAGCCCCAGACTACAAGTTATACCGTCACCGCAGCCAAAACAAGAAATGCCACGCGGCGATCACGTCAGCGAGAGCGGTGCGGCGTCATCGAGTGTGAGATTTTCGGAACGTTGACACTCCGGACGCGTGCTACATTGTCAGCCCATTCACGAGGGACTATTTCATTCAGACCCTGCTTGGTTCGTGGAAGCTCGCCGCATGGTATCGGCAGAAGGCATCCGGTGAACGGATTTTCTACGGAGGTATCAAACCGCAGGGCCGATTGACTTATACCGAAGACGGATATGTCCACGCCATTCTGGTTTCATCGGACTGGCCAAAACCTACCGGGATGCCGATTGCCGATGGCGACAAAGTCGGGCTGTTTGATGGTCTCATCTGTTATTCGGGAACCTATCGCGTCGAGCGCAACACTGTCTTTCATACCGTCGAACTCTCGTGGAACGAACTTTGGACCGGTCACGATCAAATCAGGTACTTTGAAATGGATGTCGAGCGACTCCGCATTACGACAGCTCCCGCCGCCGATCTTATCGATGGCGAGGTGAGCACCTATATTGTCGAATGGATTCGCGATAGTAATACTGCCTGAACAACTGGATTCAGGCGTTGCAATGCCGAACGAATTCCGCCAATTCGCGATTGAAGCGCGGCGTGTCCTCGAAGAAAGGCGTGTGGCCGATATCCTGATAGAGCGAGAGACGCGCGCCGGGCACAGTTGTGGCGGTAAATTCACCCGCCAAGGGAAGGACGAGTTCGTCGTGCGACCCGTGCGTGACGAGGACAGGCAATTTGAGCGATGGCAGCAGGTCCCCGGGGTTCGGGATGCGATCGAGGGCGGCAGCCCGGATTCGCGCCGGGATCATCATGTTGTAGGCCAGCATGGTTTCGAAGGTGTCACGATCCGGCTGCACCAGAAAACAGGCGCGCAGAAACTTGCGGGTTGCCGCAATGTTGACGGCAAGGTCCTCCGAGACCATGCCGCTCAACTGGCTGCAACCCGGGCCGTCAATTTCTTTCGCCGATTTGGTGCCGGATCCGACAAAAGTGATGCCCGCGAGCAGGGACGAACCATGATAACGCAGATAATCTGAAACCACACGGCCCGCGAAGGACCACGCGACGAGCACCGGACGTTTCAGGCCTGCCACGGCAATCACGGATGCTACTTCATCTGCCCACGGACGGTCCTGCGAGTAATGGTGCGCTTCAGGAGGCTTGCCGGATGCGCCGTGACCGCGAAGGTCATAGGCGACCATCCTGAACTTCGCTGCCAGTGCAGGGTCGTTGAGCTGTCGCATCCAGGCCAGTGAGCATTGCGAGAAGCCGTGGATAAAGAGAACCTCAGGTCCGTCCGGATTGCCCCACTCGCTGGCCGCAATTGAAACGCCATCGGGCGTTGCTACAGTGAATGAACGCATGGCCGCCTCTCCTCGCCGACAACAATCATGAACAAGATTGCCAGGTCAAGCCCGGCGATCCGTGCCCTTACTCTTTTCCATCTCTCCAAAGCTTCTCGACATAGCGCCCGACAGCATTGATCCCTGTGCCATTCATGTGAGTTACAAGCGCAAATCTCGGCCTGGGTCCTTTCTTTCACTTTTGTCTAAGTTTTCTGAGAATCTGAAAGAAACTTGGGAACCGTCTGGAACTGACATGAAATCCAACTCTGATGTCCAATCCGCAAATATCTCCGAAAACTGCCCTCGCGAATTCGGCCGCATCCTGAACATCCCGGCCAAACCAGATTCGGCCGGGTACTCTGAGATTCCTGTTTGCTGTAACCGGTCTCTGGCTTCTCAAAGTCTTCGAAAGTTCTTTAAGGCGTATTGTTTCCTCGTCGTTTAACCCTCTCACTTCCCGGCTCCAGATCCCGGTCACACCTACAGTCACGCTTTTTCGAAAGCTGATGGTCTTCCCGGTAACTCCGTGTGACCAGTCAATCCAGGAATTGTCCTCACCGTGCTGCAACAGATATTCAAGTACAGGAAGAAGCAGGTCGTGACCTACAGGTTTCGCCGGCTTCAGAAACGAAAGCACTGCGAGGAAAAAAAGGCAGACCAGTATCAGTACTATCCATAGCAAGACAGCCACGGCCACCTCCTCTTCGGGCTTCTCAGTCAGGCATCGCGTTTCTCGATTGCATCCACATAGATGCCTATGGCTCCGGCGGTGGTCGAGAAGGCCTGGCGAAAATAGAGCAGGCTCGACATGAGCAGCGTTACCACCATGCAGACGTAGGGTCCGACAAACAGGAATAGGGCCGAGACGGCGAAATAGTAGCCGCGAATGCCGTTATTGAGGCTTTTCACCGCTTCGGTCAGAACGGTTGCGGTTGCTGCGACCATGATCTGCGAATACTTGTCGTCGCCCGGTGCTTCGCCAAGACCGCCAATCATGGCAAGAGTGTAGGCAAGTTTGCGCAGCGCGTAGACGAATGAGAAGAAGCACACGCCCAGACACAGCGTGACGATGGCGAGATAGAGCGTGAAGAGCTCAATGCTCATCGGTCCCATGTATTTCAGCTCGCTCACCACGCCATGGAGATCATGCACATTGGCCAGCGAGCCAACGAGTCCCGCCAGCACCAGCAGCGTGGCGGAACCAAAAAACGAAATTGAATTCATGATGTGGCCCATCATCAGGCCATCGAAGGTTCGATGATCGCGATGGGTGCGCAGCAGCATGTTCATCCAGCTTCGTCTTACGACATGGAGCTGGTGATTAAGCGTGCCGCGCCCGATCAGCTTCAGGATCGGGCTGTAGAAGGCCCAGGCCGCAAAGATCAGGGCGATTGCAAGTATCCTTGGCAGGTCGAGATCAGGCGGCATCGCGGTGCATTTCCTTGATCTCGGTGGCGCGGATGTCAGGGGCGCGCTCAAGCGCATAGTTCAGCGAGAATTGGCTTTGCGCCATGAAAACAGGAGCACCATCGAGGTCTGCCGCCATGGACGAGCGGTTGGCTGCAATAAATTCGTCGAGCTTCTTTTCTTCAGCACTGGCAATCCAGCGCATCACTTCGAAGCGGGTGGTTTCAAACGCAATCGGCACGCCATATTCATTGGCAAGCCGGTCGACGAGCACGTCAAGCTGGAGTGCTCCGACAACGCCGACAATGGCCGGCGAGCCATCATTGGGAATGAAAAGCTGAACCACGCCCTCTTCCGCAAGCTCTTCAAGCGCCGAGCGCAATTTCTTGGCCTTCATCGGATCGGAGAGTTTGACACGGCTGAGAATTTCGGGAGCAAAACTCGGAATGCCGGTGAATTTGATGTCCTCGCCCTCGCTCAGTGTATCCCCGATCCTCAGGGTGCCGTGATTGGGGATGCCGACTACGTCGCCGGCAAAGGCTTCATCGGCAATGGAGCGATCCTGGGCAAAGAAGAATTGCGGCGAGGACAGCGTCATGAACTTGCCGGTGCGCACGATCTTGGCCTTCATGCCACGGCTGAGCTTTCCCGAACACAGCCGCATGAAGGCGATGCGGTCGCGGTGATTGGGGTCCATGTTGGCTTGTATCTTGAAGACAATGCCGCTCATCTGCGGCTCCGTCGCATGAACGGTGCGGGTCATGGCGGCCTGGTCGCGGGGCGGCGGTGCGTGGGCAATCAATGCATCGAGGAGGTCGCGCACGCCAAAATTCTTCAGGGCCGAGCCAAAGAACACCGGTGTCAGATGGCCCTCGCGAAAGGCGCCGGAGTCAAAGGGATTGCACGCCTCCTTGACCAGCGAGATTTCCTCGCGCCAGCCGCGCAGCAGTTCCGCCGGCAGAATTGAGTCGAGTGCGGGATCGTCCGGACCTGAAACAGGCACGCCGGCGGGATCCTGCTCGAGGCGGCGCACGCGCGGTGTTTGCAGATCATAGGTGCCGGCAAATTCCCGGCCGCGGCCTATCGGCCAGACGAGCGGTGACGTGGTGAGCGCCAGCGCCTTCTCGATTTCGTCAAGCAGGTCCAATGGCTCCTGGGCTTCGCGGTCCATCTTGTTGACGAATGTGATGATCGGAATGTCGCGCAAGCGGCAGATCTCGAACAGCTTCCTCGTTCTCGCCTCGATGCCCTTGGCGGCATCGATCACCATCACGGCGGCATCAACGGCGGTGAGGGTTCTGTAGGTATCCTCGGAGAAATCCTCGTGGCCAGGTGTGTCGAGAAGATTGAAGACGCAGCCGCCATATTCGAAGGTCATCACCGAGGTGACGACGGAAATGCCGCGCGCCCGCTCGATCGACATCCAGTCGGAGCGGGTGCGACGGCGGTCGCCCTTGGCGCGCACCTGGCCTGCAAGCTGAATGGCGCCGCCGAAGAGCAACAGTTTTTCGGTGAGCGTGGTCTTGCCGGCATCAGGATGCGAGATGATCGCAAAGGTGCGCCTGCGCGCCACTTCGCTTTCGATTGGGGTCGTGGACAATGGGTCTCCGGGGATGGAATTTCAGACCTGCTAGGTAAGGATTTCCGCCGGGTTTGTCACGGGGCGAATGGAGCGATTGGCAACGATCAGGTCGTGGTCTAGCCTGAGGCGTTATTGCTTGGAGAACGCGATGCCGGGCAGAAAATCGGCCATGGCGCTGACGCCGGAACTGGTGGCGCGGGTCCACCGCGTTGCGCCCGATCCTGGTCCGGCAGCAGACCGCGCGCTGATGACCGACGGCGATTATGAAGGCCTGGCGCAGCAGCTTGCCGATACGCTTGGGAACGCGCCTGCCTGGCTGTTCGCCTCGGGTTCGCTGATCTGGAAACCGGACTTCGACTTCGTCGATCACACGCCAGCGACACTGCCGGGGTGGCACCGGTCTTTCTGCCTCAGAATCACGCGCTGGCGCGGAACGCCGGAGATGCCGGGCCTGATGATGGCCATCGACCGCGGAGGCAGTTGCCGCGGCATCGCCTACCGGCTGCCGCCGGAGAATATCGCAGGGCAGATCGTCCGCCTGCTGCGCCGCGAGATCACTTACAAGCCGCCCGGCAACGAACCGCGCTGGCACAGTGTGATCGGCAACAGCGGGCGGTTGCGGGCGCTGGCCTTCACGGCAAGCCGGACAAATCCCGCATACAGTCCCCGGATTCCCGAGGACGAGGTCGTGCGGACGCTGGCGCGGGCCGCCGGCCACTGGGGCTCCGGCGCGGAATACCTGTTCAATACCGTCAACCATCTCGATGAATTCGGCATCCGCGACCGCAACCTGTGGCGGCTGCAGAAACTGGTGGCCGAGGAGATTACCAAGCTGTGAAACAAGAAGGCGAAGCAGGGTTTCCACCTGCCTCGCCGTTCTTCCCCATATACCCCAGAGCACACTCATCATGGGGCATAGATAACTAGTTTTAAATCCTATGTCAAGGATTAATTTTCCAAATCAATTCAGCAGCTCTGGCGGCGGGGCCTTGGCGCCGGTCATCAGCGCCACGGCGTCGGACATCGAGTAATCCTTCGGATTGACGGTGCAAAGCCTTCGTCCGAGGCGATGGATGTGGATGCGGTCAGCCACTTCGAAAACATGCGGCATGTTATGCGAAATCAGCACGATGGGCAGGCCGCGGCGCTTCACGTCGAGGATCAGCTCGAGCACGCGGCGCGATTCCTTGACGCCGAGCGCTGCCGTCGGCTCGTCCATGATGACGACTTTCGACCCGAAGGCCGCGGCTCTGGCCACGGCAACGCCCTGGCGCTGGCCGCCGGACAGGGTTTCCACCGCCTGGCTGATGTTCTGGATGGTCAGCAGGCCAAGCTCGGTCAACTTCTCGCGGGCGCGCTTTTCCATGATACCGCGGTCGAGCATGCGGAAAACCGATCCCATGATGCCGTCCTTGCGGATCTCCCGGCCGAGGAACATGTTGTCGGAAATCGAGAGCGCCGGAGACAGGGCGAGGTTCTGGTAGACCGTTTCGATGCCGGCATTGCGGGCGTCCATCGGCGACTTGAAGTTCAGGACCTTGCCTTCGAGCTTGATCTCGCCTTCGTCGGGGGTCACGGCGCCGCAGATCGCCTTGATGAGCGACGACTTGCCGGCACCGTTGTCGCCAATCACGGCGAGTATTTCGCCGGGATAGAGATCGAAGTCCGCCTGATCGAGGGCGGTGACGCGGCCATAGCGCTTGACGAGGCCGCGGCAAGTGAGGAACGGTTCCTGGGACATTAGCCTGCCACCTTTCTGATCCACTGGTCGACGGCAACGGCGCCGATGATGAGAACGCCGATCAACAGATAGGTCCACTGGGCATCGGCGCCATAGAGGCGCAGTCCCAGCGAGAAGACACCCACGATCAGCGCCCCAAAGATCATGCCGAGGATAGAGCCGCGCCCGCCGAACAGCGAGATGCCGCCGATCACCACGGCGGTAACCGATTCGATGTTGGCGAATTCGCCGGCCGTCGGCGACACCGAGCCGATGCGGCCGATAAGAACCCAGCCGGCCATGCCGCAGATCAGACCTGACAGCGTGTAAGTGGTGAGCAGCATGCGCTTGACTGGCACACCCGCAAGCTCGGCCGCGTCCGGATCGTCGCCCACCGCATAGAGGCGTCTGCCCCATGCCGTATAGTTCAGCACGTACCACAGGAATATCACCAGCAGCACCATGAAGATGACGCCTAGGGTAAGCACCGCGCCACCCAGCTTGATCTGTATGCCGAAGAACTGAAGCAGCGGTGCCTCAGCCTCGATGTCCTGGGTGCGGATGGTTTCGTTGGCCGAGTAGAGGTACTTGGTGGCGTTGAAGACCTGCCACGAGCCCAAGGTCACGATGAAAGGCGGCAGCTTCATGTGGGCGATCAGCCAGCCATTGATGAAGCCGCAGAGCGCACCGCAGCCGAGGCCACAGAGAATCGCCAAGGGCACGGGAATGCCATAGCGGAAGGTGAACTGGCCCATGACAACCGACGACAGCACCATAACCGCGCCGACCGAAAGATCGATGCCCGCCGTCAGGATGACCAGCGTCTGCGCCGCGCCGACGATGCCGACGATGGCGACCTGCTGAATGATGAGCGTGAGGGAAAAGGCGTTGAAAAATTTGCCGCCGACCAGAAGCCCGAAGATCGCCACGGAGGCGATGAGCACGATCAGTGGCACCGCTGCCTGGTTCGAATGCAGCGTGTGCTGGGCGCGCTTCAGGAACGACTTGTGTGAATCATCGAAGGAGGCAACGGCGGTGTCGCTCTGGTTCAGAACTTTTTCGAATTCCTGCGCTTGCGCCATGCCCCATCTCCCTTGCAGCGCTTGCAGCGCCTTGTATTTATGGAAAGGGCGGCCACGAAAGCCGCCCTCGTTTAGAGTTATGATAACTGAATTGGTCTTGAGATCAACCCCAGCACTTGGCCAGGCCTTCCTTCGTGTCGATCGAAGGAACGCCATCAACCGGCTTGTCGGTGATCAGCGCCACACCCGTATCGAAGAAGTTCTTGCCTTCGGTCACGCCGGGCTTCTCGCCGGTGTCGGCGAACTTCTTGATCGCTTCCACGCCGAGCGACGCCATCAGCAGCGGATACTGCTGCGAGGTGCCGCCGATGACGCCGGCCGCCACATCCTTGACACCAGGACAACCGCCGTCAACGGACATGATCAGTACCTGGCCTTCCTTGCCGACGGCCTTCAGCGCTTCATAGGCGCCGGCGGCTGCCGGTTCATTGATGGTGTGGATCACGTTGATGTCCGGGTTGATCTGGAGAAGGTTCTCCATGGCCTTGCGGCCGCCTTCCGGGTTGCCATTGGTGTAGTCATGGCCAACGATGCGCGGATCATCCTCGTCACCGATGACGTTGACGTCCTTCACGTCGATGCCGAAGCCCTTCATAAATCCCTGGTCACGGAGAACATCGACGGTGACTTGCTGCGGGTTAATGTCGAGGAAGCCGATTTTGGCGTCCTTGGCGGCATCGCCCATCTTGGCCTTGGCGTAGGCACCGATCAGAAAGCCGGCCTGGAAGTTGTCGGTGGCCATGGTCTGGTCGGCGGCGTCGATGGGATCCATCGGCGTGTCGAGGGCGATCACCAGAATGCCGGCATCGCGGGCCTTCTTGAGGATCGGAACAAGGGTCTTGGAGTTCGAAGGCGTGATCAGGATGCCCTTGGCGCCGTCGGCGATGCAGGTTTCAACGGCCGCGATCTGGCCCTCGTAGTCGCCGTCATCCTTGCCGGCATAGGCCTTGATGTCCACGCCCAGTTCGGCGGCCTTGGCCTGGGCGCCTTCCTTCATCTTGACGAAGAAAGGGTTGGTTTCGGTCTTGGTGATGAGGCAGGCGCCAATGCCGGCCGCCTGAGCTGGTGCCGTTGCGGCGAAACCGATGAAGGCGGCGCCAAGAAGAGCGGTTTTCAGAATAGACTTCACGTAGATCCTCCCATGGAACTTCCCCGTTTGAGGGGGTGAATTGACGAGCTTGCGTAGTGGCGGTGCGGCGCGTGATCGGCTCACGCATCGCACTCGCCAGCATCATGGTCTTAAACCGGATTATGAGTCAATAGATAAATCATGCGGATTTACTTATTGACACGTGACAGTGGCTGCGAGAAGCTTTGACCGGGGCATCAGGAGAAAATTTGGCCGTGAACGAGACGGGGACCGGTGGCGGTATTGCGGGGACAGAGGATCCCGCGCATTCGCGCGGCTCGTCGCAAAGTGGCGTCAGGGTCTACAACGAGCGGCTGGCTCTCTCGCTGATCCGCCGCCATGGCGAACTGCCAAAGGCGGAGATCGCCAAGCTCACGGGGCTTTCGGCCCAGACCGTGTCAGTGATCGTACGGCAGCTTGAGGCTGACGGACTGCTCATCAAGAACCCGCCGCAGCGCGGCAAGGTCGGCCAACCCCTGGTACCATTCTCGCTCAATCCCGATGGCGCCTATTCGATCGGCCTCAAGGTCGGACGGCGCTCGAGTGACCTGGTACTGCTCGATCTCGCGGGCCAGGTACGCAAGACGTTGCACCAACCCTACAAATTTCCCGCCCCGAAAGACCTGCTCGGATTCGTCAAGCACGAACTTGAGCAACTCACAGCCGATCTCAAACCGAAGCAGCGGCAACGCATCTCAGGACTTGGCATCGCCGCACCTTTCGAACTGTGGAACTGGGAAGAAGAACTTGGCGCGCCGCACGATGTGCTGGAAGGCTGGCGCGATTTCGACCTCCAGGCGGAGATCGCCAGCCTGGTCGAATGGCCGGTGCATTTCTGCAATGACGCCACCGCGGCCTGCGCAGCCGAACTGCTGTTCGGCAAGGGACAGGAACTTCGTAACTTCGCGTATTTCTACCTCGGCTATTTCATTGGCGGCGGCATCGTCATCGAGGGAACGCTGTACCAGGGGCGGCGCGGCAATGCGGGGGCGCTCGGTTCGTTTCCGGTTCCTTCAGCAAAAGGCGGGTCTGAACAACTCATCCGCACCGCATCCCTCTACGTTCTCGAACAGGACATGCAGAAGACCGGCAAGACGCCAGCACTGCTGTGGCAAAACAGCGATGACTGGTCGGATGCCGAACCTCATCTCGGCAAATGGATCAAGACCGCCGCCCAGGGGCTTGCCCATGCCATGGCGGGTGCTGCCAGCGTGCTCGATTGTTCGGCCATGGTGATCGATGGAGCCATGCCGGCCCTGGTGCGGGACCGGCTGGTGGACGCAACACGGACGGCGCTGAGAAACGTCAACATGCAGGGAATCAGCAGCTTCACCGTCGAGGGCGGCATCATCGGCAGCGATGCCCGGGCCATGGGCGCTGCCAGCCTGCCGCTGTTCGCCAATTTCATCATCGACCGCGACGTGCTGTTCAAGGGAGTCCTGTAAATGCTGAAGGGTCTCGACCCCCTGCTCAGTCCCGATCTGCTGCGCGCGCTCCGCGCAATGGGTCACGGCGACGAGATCGCCATTGTCGACGGAAACTATCCCGCGGAAACGGACGCCAGGCGGCTGGTGCGCATGGATGGCCATGACGCAACGCGCATCATGGATGCCATCCTGTCGGTCATGCCGATCGACGACCATGTGCCGCAAGCTGTGTTCCGCCCGGCAGCCAAGGGCGATGCCGCGCGCATCGAACCGATCTTCGAAGAATTCTCGAAAATCCTCAAGCGCCACGAACCAAGGCAATCGATCACGGCGCTGGTCGGCGAAGCCTTCTACACCCGCGTCAAGGCAGCCCATACCATCGTTGCTTCGGGCGAGCGGCGGCTTTATGGAAACATCATCCTCAAGAAGGGTGTGATTCACCCGGATTGAACATTCCGAAAAGGGAGAACCGCCATGGCAACAGCAGCCGTGACACGTGTGCTGACCAAGCTCAAGGCGCGGCGCAGGGAAAACCCGCTTGGCGACATGCGCTCGGCCTTCGCTCACAATGCCGGCCGTTTCGATCAGTTCTCGGTGCATCTCGACGACATGCTGCTCGACTTCTCGAAATGCGCCGTCGACAGCGAAATCTTGAAACTGCTGTTCGAGCTGGCGGAGGCGGGCGACGTTGCCGGAAAGCGGCAGAAAATGTTCTCCGGCGAAACGATCAACTTCACCGAGGGCCGCGCGGTGCTGCATGCGGCTCTCCGCAATCCACCGGGGAAGCCAATTCTGGCCGCCGGCCAGGATGTCATGCCGGGGGTGCGCGAAGTGCTGCAACGCATGGGCGCCTTTGCCGAGGGTTTACGCTCTGGCACAATCACGGCGCATCATGGCGGACGCATTCACGATGTCGTCAATATCGGAATCGGCGGCTCCGATCTCGGGCCGGCCATGGCGACACTGGCACTGGCACCCTATCATGGCGGTCCGCGCCTGCACTTCGTTTCCAATGTGGACGGCGCCCATCTTGCCGATACGCTGAAGACACTGGACCCGGCATCGACGCTGTTCATCATTGCGTCCAAGACCTTCACCACCATCGAAACCATGACCAACGCCAGAGCGGCGCGGGCGTGGATTGCTTCAGCGCTCGGCGAAGTGGCGGTGGGCGCACATTTCGCCGCCGTCTCGACAGCACTCGACAAGGTCGGCGCATTCGGCATCGATGCCTCGCGCACGTTCGGTTTCTGGGATTGGGTCGGTGGACGCTATTCGCTGTGGTCGGCTATCGGCCTGCCCTTGATGATCGCCATCGGGCCCAAAAACTTCGATCAGTTCCTGGCCGGCGGCCATGCCATGGACGCGCATTTCACCAGCGCTTCACCGTCGAAAAACCTGCCGCTCATCTATGCGCTGATCGGCGTCTGGCATCGCAATGTGTGCGGATACGGCACGCGCGCAATTATTCCCTACGATCAACGTCTTGCCCGGCTTCCCGCCTACCTGCAGCAGCTCGACATGGAATCGAACGGCAAGCGGGTGTCGCGGGACGGCCGGGTGAGCCGGGTTGCAACCGGCCCGGTGGTCTGGGGCGAACCCGGCACCAATGGCCAGCACGCGTTTTTTCAGCTGCTGCACCAGGGCACCGATATTGTGCCGGTGGAATTCCTGATCGCCGCAGAAGGCCACGAGCCTCACATGCGCGGCCAGCACCAGATGCTGATGGCTAATTGCCTGGCGCAATCGGAAGCGCTGATGCGCGGGCGCACGCTTGAAGAAGCGAGCGCGCAGCTTCTGGCCATGGGCCGCAGCAAGAAGGATGCAAAGCGGCTTGCGCCGCACCGGGTGTTTCCCGGCAATCGCCCGTCGATCACCATTGCTTACAAGCAGCTCGATCCGTTCACGCTGGGACGGCTCATCGCGCTTTACGAACACCGGGTGTTCTGCGAGGCCGCGATCTGGGACATCAATGCCTATGACCAATGGGGCGTCGAGCTTGGCAAAGAGCTGGCCACCGCCTTGCAGCCGGTGATCGAGGGTAAAGAGGGGACAGAGGGCCGCGATGCGTCCACCGCTGGGCTGGTCCGGCATCTGCGGAACCTTTCGCCGTGAAAGCCTCCAGGTGGGAGCAGGGGCCTCTAAGAATTGATTCAATTGCCAGAACCTTCGCGCGATTTTCTTGCCTCGGCATTCCGACTTTGCTTTAGTTGCAACCACTCGGGGTACAATCGGTCTTAGAAGTCGAGAGCGGTGCGGCTTGGTACAGCGCGTCACGAGGCTATCCCTGTTTGGCACCTTCCATATCGAGGGGCCAGGCGGGGAAAACTTGACACCGAAAGGACGGAAGGCCCAGGCGCTTCTGGCCCTGCTGGTGCTTGCCGAACGCGGCGTGTGTTCGCGGGTGTGGCTGTGCGACAAGCTTTGGAGTGAAAAGCAGGCCGAGCAGGCCTTCGCCAGCCTGCGGCAGTGCCTGCGCGACATCCGCAAATCACTCGGAAAGCACTGCGCCGAGATTCTTGATATCGGCCAAATCAGCGTACGGCTCGACCTTTCGGCTGTCGAGGTGGATGCGCTGAAGGTGCGCGAGGCCTGGATGCGCGGCGATTTCAACCATCCCGTTCTAGCAAGCCAGGGCGAGTTTCTCGCGGGCATCGATGTCGGCGATCCTGAATTCGAAGAATGGCTGGCGCTGGAGCGAGCCCGCTGGTTCAATCTTCGCGAAGAATCTGAGGCCTTGGCGAAGCAGCGGGCCAGTGCAGCCAAAGCGTCCTCCGCTGTTGTCATGCCTGTCCATGAAGCCGGTTCGCGACACGACCTGCTTCGCCCGGCGATCCTGATCCTGCCCCCGGTCTTGCAAACGCAAAGTCCGCGCGGGCGTCATCTCGCAGATGCGCTAACCGAGCTTTTCATCCGCAACGTCGTCGAAATTCAAAGCATCGACGTCGTCGATGGGCGGGAAAATCACGCTCCGACATTCGATGGCTCCATACAGAGGAACGATAAATCCTCCGTTCTGGTCTTCCAGACGAAGGTGCGGGACACGGGCGCTGAGTTTGTCGCGGAACTCAAAATTGCCAATTCGCACACATCGCGCATCGAATGGGTGGCGAACCTGCCCGTCACCTACGACGTTTCCGGAATTGAGCGCAATCAACAGGTTTTGTCCTACATCAACTTTGCCACCGATGCGGCGCAGAGCATCTATCGGCGGTTGCTGGCGTCTTCGAACGACCGGCCGGAGGCGATGGCGCAGTTGCTCATTCTGGCCGCTATCGACGACATGTATGATCTTGGCAGGGAGCGGCATGCGCAGGCGGAAGCGCGAATCCAGAAATCACTGGAACTCGCACCGGATGCGCAAAGTTATGCGTGGATGGCCTATCTCCAGACCTTCAAGGTCGGACAGTGCTTGGCGCCGCGCAGTCCCCTCATCACCGAAAAGGCAGAATGGGCCTCCCGGAAAGCCATTGAACTTGATCCCAACAATGCGCTGTCACTGGCACTGTGTTCACATGTCAACCTGTTCATCCTGAACAATCGCGACCGGGCAAGGGACCTGGTTCAGAGATCGCTGGCCATCAATCCGAACCGGCCGCTGTCATGGGACATCTATTCGGTCATGCACGCCTACAACGGCCAGCCGCAGGAAGGCATCAGGCATGCAAACTGGGCCAGCAGCATAGCAGAGCTGAATCCCTACATTTTCTTCCTCGATACTGCAAAGTGCATGAACTACACGCTGGCCGGCGACTTCGCGAGCGCGGTCGCATCCGGCTTCAAGGCGCTCAGTGCGCGACCAGACTTCCTCCCTGCACTGCGCTATACCCTGATCAGCCTCGGCAACATGGGGCGGATCGAAGAGGCAGGACGACTGGCCGCGGAGATCCGTCGCGTTGACCCATTGGGCGATAGCACCGATGCCATCAAGTCAGCGCATTTAAATCTCCCGGAGGAGCAAATAGCAATCCTCGAAAAGGGATTGAAACGCAGCAGCATGGCCGTGCCCTATAGTGTGGTTTCAACAAACGCGAAAAATGCAAAGTCAATGTTAAGAACCAACCGGCGCCTCTCCACAACGAAGCTCGTCGTGGTCAAACCAAAGGCATCGTAGAGGCTCGCTGGCAGGGAATAGGATCAGCGCAAGCGTGGTGACCGCGCTGCCGTTTGGATCAGGGCGAGCGGGTGATCGATTTGATCGGGCCGCGGTCACGGCCCGACATCTCGGCGATCTGGCGGTCCTGGGTCATGATGATGGTCCGGGCCTGTTCATCCCCATCTTCCACTTCGGCTGCGGTGACGCGGCGGCGCGAACTTTTCGTGCCATCCTCATAGATCACGTCAAAAAGAATGATGCTGTCATCGACGCGCGGTTTCTTCTTGGCCATCAGCCGTTTTCCTTCTTGTTGGCAGCCACCGCCTCGTCACCCTGCTCCGGCGGCCGTTCCTGCTTGCGCTGGCTGGACTTCTCGTCGCGCTTCAACTGCTTTTCAAGGGCCTTCTGGGCCTTGACGCGGGAGCGGCTATTGCGTTCCTGATTGTAGTTCGGTGGAAATGGCATTCATTTGCTCCGGTTTGGACCAAAGGCTTCTGGCTTGGCGCCATGGCCCTGGATTGCGTTCCTGCAACCTGGAAATACACGCGGATCGCGCGGGAATTTCGTCGATTTCGATGTTCTGGACATTTCGTCAGCCAGCCGCGGCAAAGCGTGGCCATGGCGCCGACAGTGAATAAACCCAAACTTCGTGCCGGGTCCTTACCAGCTTTCTCCGCAAAGACCAAGGGCAAGTGCTTGACATGCCTTCAATCCAGCCCTCTCGACGGCCCGCGCACAATGCCATAGCCTTTGGCAGGAAAAAGCTATCAGGCCAAAGAAAACCACATGCTGATCGGCATTGACTGGGGCGGAACAAAGATCGAGGGCGTGGCGCTCACTCCAGCGGGCGAAGAGCTTATCAGGCTTCGCGAAGATACACCGCGCCACGATTACCACCGCTGCATCAGCATGATTGCCGATCTCATCGCGCGGATGGAAAGCGAGACCGGACAAACAGGCAGCATCGGAATAGGCATTCCGGGATCGCTCGAGCCACGCTCGCGGCTCGGCAAGGGTGCAAGTTCGACATGGCTGCTGGGGCAGCCGGTCGAAAAGGACCTCCGCGATGCACTGAAGCGCGACATCCGGGTTGAGAACGATGCAGATTGCCTGGCGGCTTCGGAAGCTGTCGATGGTGCGGGAGCGGGTTTCAATGTGGTCTTTGCCGTGATCCTGGGCAGCGGCGCCGGGGCCGGCATTGCGGTTGGCGGACGGGCCCATCACGGGCCAAACAACAGTGCCGGGGATTGGGGCCATAATCCCCTCCCTTATGCGGCGCTGAGCGAGGTTCCGGGTTCACCCTGCTATTGCGGCAAGAACGGCTGCATGGAAACCTGGATCTCGGGGCGGGCCTTCCAGGCGGACTACGCGCGGCATACGCAGGAAGATCTAAAGCCGTGGGAGATCGTCGGCCGGATGCGAAACGGCAACCGGCTGGCGCGGCTGGTGTGGGAGCGCTACATCGACCGCACGGCACGCGGGCTCGCCATCGTCGTAAACACGCTCGATCCCGATATCTTCGTGATGGGGGGCGGCATGTCCAACATCGAGGAACTCTACCAGGACCTGCCGCAGGCGCTGGCGCGCTACACTTTCTCGCCGGTGTTCGAGACGCCGATCCGCAAGGCGCTGCATGGCGATTCAAGCGGGGTGCGGGGCGCTGCCTGGCTGTGGAAGGATTGACGATGGAGGCTACTGCCATTAAGGATCGCTTTGATTTTGCACTCGCCCTGATCGTGGAAGCGGGAGCACTGGCGCTTTCCTATTTTCAGCGGCTCGACACGCTCACAGTCACCGCCAAGGGCCATCAGGACATGGCCAGCGAAGCCGATGTCAATACCGAGGTGCTGATCCGCGACCGGCTGAAACAGCGCTTTCCGGAAGATGCTTTCCTCGGCGAGGAGACCGGACGGGACGAACTACGCGACAGTGCCTGCATCTGGGTAGTCGATCCCATTGATGGCACGCAGCCTTTCGTCAGCGGCATGACGAGCTGGTGCATTTCCATCGCCCTTGTGGCGCATGGCGCCGTCGAAGCGGGCCTGGTTTTTGCCCCGGCGCGCGCCGAACTTTTCGCCGGCCGCCGAGGGGCTGGCGCCACGCTCAATGGGAAGCCCATCCACATCAAGAATACCACGAAGCTGAGCGACGGCATCATCGGTGTCGGCTATTCGCCACGGGTGCAGCCCGATGCCTTCCTGTCGGTGTTTGGTCCGCTGCTCCGGGAAGGCGCCATGTTCTACCGTGACGGCTCGGGGGCTCTGGCCTTGTGCTACGTCGCCTGCGGGAGGCTGATCGGCTATGTCGAGCCGCATATCAATTCATGGGACTGCCTCGGCGCCATCGCGGTGATCGAAGCCGCCGGCGGGACAGTCAGCGACTTTCTCGCAAATGACGGATTGTGGAAAGGCAACCGGTTGCTGGCCGGATCGGCAGCGCTTTATCCAAAACTGGTGGCTTTGGCCGATGGCGGGCGGCCCTGACGATGCAGGCCCACTTCGTCCTTGCCCATCCCGAGACGCAGTCCTTCAACGCGCATCTGGTGCGTTCAGGTTCCGCGGCACTTGAAGCCGCGGGCTGGAGCACATCGACCTCCGATCTTTACGCGATGGGTTTCGATCCATGCGAGCGTGCCGATCACTATGCACACCGCGCCGAGCCTTCCCGCTTCGATGCCCAGACCGAGCAGCGCCATGCTTCCGCGGAGGGCACGCTTCCCAAGATGGTGATGGATGAACTGGCGCTCATGGACCGGGCCGACCTGCTGATCCTGCAGTATCCCATGTGGTGGCACCTGCCGCCGGCGATGCTGAAAGGCTGGTTCGACCGGGTGCTGGCCTATGGCGATGCCTACACGAGCAAGAAGCGCTTCGAGAATGGCCGCTTCACCGGCAAGCGCGCCATGCTTTCAGTGACGGTCGGCACCAGCCGTAATACTTACGCGCATGATGGCCGCAGCGGCGATATCGACCTGATGCTGTGGCCGGTGAATTTCTCACTTGCCTATGTGGGCTATGACGTGATCACGCCGTTCGTTTCCTATGGCGTGGAAGCAGGCTTGCGCTATTCCGATCCGGTCGAGATCGAAGCCAGGCTAAAATCCATTGTCACCGATTATCACGAAAGCCTGCTCCGCCTCGATGAGCGGCCAGTCATCCGGTTCAACCGCATGGCGGAATGGGGCGAGGATGGCCGCATCCGGCCAGAAGCTCCGGTTCATTCGGCATTTGTCCGGCGCAAGCGGGAGCTGGATATCGGCTAGGCGCTGCAGAAGGTCTCCAGACCGACACAGCTATTCCATGAACGCCGATTTAATAGGTCCACGCGGCGAGCAATGAAACCGTGCACCGCGATGGGCGCGAGTACAGTGCGATGACACGATCATCAACGTCTATTTCCGCAGCGTACGGCAGGGTGATCTGGACAGCACATCGAAACCTTGACTGCTTCATTCTTTTCTGCGTTCCACAGCCGTATGTCGAGCAATCAAGGCGAGAATGGTGTCGTTGAGTTGAGGTACGATCCTATTCGGGTTGATCGAGGCTGAGGTGAATGACGCGGAGCCGAGTATCGGAATTTGGGCATTCGAAAGACCTTCACATGCGGCTCAGGACTGGATGACGATGGGGCGGAGCGCACCGCTACGATAGACAATCAGTTCATGCAGTGCGCTTGGGTGGCATGGAAATCGCGGTTCCCGCCAGCATTGCGTTGCGACCGGCGCCTGATGGCATAGACCTTGAAACTTTGTCGCGCCGGATAGGATGAAACCGGCAGTGCTGTGTCATTGTGGGCGCCATATGATTTCTGTTGCGGTGGACTGTTTTGGGTGGAACCTTGACTTGCGCGCGGACCAACAGGGCCGCGCGGTAGTGGACAAAGTAGTCGTTGATTGCACTGGCTGCGCGATGTTCCCGAGGAAGGTAGAATTCAACTATGCTCGTACGCGATGAAAAACCTCATGACCACGCGGCAATTCACGAACTTACCACGCGAGCCTTCGAGCCGATGCCATTCAGCAATGGATCAGAGGCCCAGATTATCCGCATGCTTCGCACGAGTGGCGATCTGACCATTTCACTGGTTGCGGAAGTTCATGATGAAGCCGTCGGCCACATCGCATTTTCGCCAGTGACCATTGGCGGAAAGCATGATGGCTGGTTCGGACTGGGGCCGGTTGCAGTAGAACCAAAACGGCAAAGACGGGGCATCGGAAGAAGTCTAATCGAAAAGGGTCTGTCTCTGCTCAGTGAACGTGGTGCCCGAGGTTGTGCTTTGATCGGATCTCCAGACCTTTACAGCCGATTTGGCTTCAAGAGCGATGGCCGGCTTACCTGCGGAACGCTTGAGACACGTTATATTCAATGGATCGTTCTGCAAGGCCAACCTCCAATCGGCGAATTAAGATTCGCTCCTGCATTCAATCTTGGTGGCTTGGAAGCTTAGCTGCTTGACGTGGTTCTGCCGGGTTTTGTGCCAAGGGAGCCATATCGGGTCGATAGCCGACGCGCAGAGCCCAGTTTGTCGCGGGGTGGACAAGAAGCAAAATGGCGCACCCGACAGGATTCGAACCTGTGACCTCTGCCTTCGGAGGGCAAATGTTGCGCAATTCCTCCATTTTCTGGTGTCACCCATAGCATTAAAAAGCCTTGATTTATGAGGCTTATGCACATTATCTTGTTTCTGACGGTTTCCCGGGTCTACCAAGGGTGTGTTACCCTGGTGTTACCCCGGTACCAAGGGAGGATGCAAGATGGCAGCGGGCAGGATCACCAAGCGGACGGTCGATGCCTTG
>JANMMJ010000231.1:0-8209 GCA_031373255.1 Hyphomicrobiales bacterium | reverse complement strand
CCCACGCCGACTCTGCGCGAGAGAGCCGCGTGCTGCTGCGGATTCGCACCGACGTGCCGCTGCCTGACGTGGACGTGTCGTGCTTCGACTACCGTGGACCCGATCGGCAGAAGTACACGCCGCGAGATCATGGCCGAACTCGACCAGTATGGCCCGGATGAAATCATGGAGCTTGGTATCTCAAGAGCGGATATCCCATTTGTGGCCGAGGATGCGGCACGCCGCTAAACCGGCAGCGCGAGCGGAATTGCAGCGGCAAGTTAGAGAAAAAATATGGTCGCCCAGTTCAAATACACCGCCTATATCCTGCCAAGCGACAAGCGATTGAGAGCTCCGAAGGCGCATACAGACTCCGAGTGTGCGATGACCTGATCTAGTCAAGTAGACCTAGAACTCTTCCACCCGAAGCGAATTTTTCGGCCGCGTTCAGCGGCAGGAGTTCAAAGAAGAAACGGAGCTTGAAGCCGGGTTCCATCGCTAGTCCTTCATCGGCGAGACAGCGCGCCTGCTTGAAATCACCGGCAAGGGCGTGAGCGCAGGCGGCGAAGAATCGGAATGAGCTTAACGATGGATTGGCCTCTACCGAGCGATCGAGATTGCTAGCAGCGTCCGCATAGCGACCCTCCAGCAACAATGCTACAGCCTTTGCCGTATGGGCGACAGACACGAGCAAATCAAACGGACTGTGGCGCAGTGCTGCGTCTGCGAAAGACAGTGCTTGGCTGGGCCGTTCCATAAATGCGTTCGCTGCTGATCCCACGAACAGTGCAGTCGCACAGGACGGATTGATTGCGAGGCCCCGATCGATGGCCTTTAACCCGGCCGGGTCCTTGGCGAGCATTACGATGACGAAGCCGGCAATCGCGAGAGCGTTGGCGTCGTCGGTTCCCCCGCTTATCGCTGCTCTTGCATGGTGGAGCGCGGCCGCCTTGTTTGCCTCAGCGAAACCTGCTCGCGAATAGCACCACTCATAGCACCATGCGATCAGAGCATGCGCTGCGGCGTAGTCAGGTTCAATCGCAAGTGCTTTTTTTAGGAACTCAATTGCAACCTTGCCCTCGTCCGCTGACTGGGAGGCAGTATAAGGAAGCGCACGAAGGTAAAGGTCATAGGCATCGAGGCTGTCCGGCCGCTTTCTCCGTGAACGCTCAATCTCGGACTTTTGGACATTGGGCTCGACAGCGGCGACTACGCGTTCCGCGATCTGATCCTGCAGATCGAAGACGTCCTCGAGTGTGCCATCGAAACGTTCGGCCCATACTTGAGCTGCTGACATAGTGTCCACCAGTTGCGCCGTGATGCGGAGGCGCTGCCCCGCCTTGCGGACACCCCCCTCGAGCACATAGCGAACCCCCAGCTCTCGCCCGACTTGGCGAACATCGATCATTTTACCTTTATACACAAAACTCGAGTTGCGCGCGATGACGAAGAGCCACCTGATCCGGGATAGAGCAGTTGTAATGTCTTCAACGATCCCGTCAGCAAAGTAATCCTGTTCGGGATCAGCCGATATATTGGCAAACGGCAACACCGCAATTGAAGGTGCGCTGCGACTTGCGGTAATGACAAGGTTGGAATCTTCCCTTCCAGGCCGGATGACGCGATAAACGCGTATTGGTCGCATGATATTCTTGAGACGGTGTTCGCCAAGCGACTCAAATGCACATTTGAGTTTGTCGTTCACCTGGTCATATGCAGCCCCGGAAATCACGACGCCGCCTGGATCTGCTAGTGCTTCAAGGCGTGCGGCGATATTGACCCCATCGCCATACACGCGCGCCTCCTCTCGGACAACGTCACCCAGATTGATCCCCAACCGGAAACGCATCCATCGCTCTTCCGGCAAGTTGCGATTTCCCTCATCCACCTTTTCCTGAATGGTGAGGGAACATTCAACGGCCCGGACGGCGCTCGGGAACGTCGCCAAAATACCATCGCCGGCCAAGTCGACCACGATGCCCCCAAAGGACTCTATCACCGGCAGTATTGTTTGCCGGCGCTCTTTGAGAAGGCGGATGGTTTCGCCTTCGTCTTCGCTCATCAATTTCGAGTAGCCGGCGATGTCTCCGGCCAAGATGGCAAGTAGCTGCCGCTCCAGGGAGTAAGCTGACGGTCTCTCGCTTGGCAATTCTTTCTCGTCTTAGCTGGGGCCTTAGCTCGAACGTATAGCTTAAATTTCTTCTGCGCGCAGCCGATATAAGAGCATTTGCGCAAAGTCACTATTTCCAATTCACGGTTCTCGTTTTGGATTATTTGCGTGCGCTGCAGCAGTTTTGAGCGGCACCAATTTCCAGGTGTTTTGGCAACAAGTCCCTTCTACAAGCCGCTGACCTTGGTGGGGTGGCGCTTCAATGCACGACCACAGCTTGTGGGGACCGTCATGGGCGCAAACACCGCCTCCGTGTCCGAAAACGAGGCCGACCTCGAGTAGCTGCGCTTGATGGAAGTGCCTCATGTGATGCGCTACGGATACTATGAGAAGACAAAGGATTTTCTCGGAGAGACGACGTTTGTACAGAGGTCATAGAGGTCGGAGAACGAATTTAGCCGACATCCACCGGATGGCTGGTTGTTGACGGTCGATACTTGCGCAGAAACCTTTCCTTGGAAAGGTCCGACCGCTGGCAAATGGCGTTGGTAAGCTGCCAATGCCTGGACGGCTGCCGTCTGTCTGCCGGGAACGTGGATTTCACCTTCATCAGGGCGCACCTCCCCCGTTGTTTTCGCTGGAACGCATGACATAAGAGTCGTTCACACCGTCGCCGGATCAGGCGGTGGCCGCAGTCCGGCGATGAGCCGCAGGACGTCGGCGAAGAGTTGTCTCGCGATAGCGACTTCGGCCATCTGGAAGGCGACATAGCGGCCGTGGCTGACGACCTTCGCGCCGATCTTGATGAGTTTCTCCCTCAGGCTGGTCAGCGACCAGTCCCTGATCGGCTCGGGCGTTGCCAGGGTGCCCAGGAAGTTGCCGAGATTGTAGGCGAGAGCATGAAGCTGGAGGCGGACGGCGTTGGCTGAGAACAGCCGGCATGACAGTCGGGTCCACTTGATTGCGCCTTTGCCTTCTTTGATCCACTGTTCGCAGGTGCCGCGCTGGTTGTAGAAGGCGACCACGCGTTTGGCCGGTCTCGACAGGTTGGTGACGATGAAGCCGTCGGTGGGATAGAGTTGGCCGGGATGCCACTCAACTTTGGCAACGACGCGGCGCTTCCTGTCCCATGACCCTGCCTGATAGCTGAAGCTGGCATAGGTGCGGACCACATGATTGGGCGGCGGCCGACGGGTCGCGTCAGCAGGTAGCCGATACGCTCCTGAAGGATGGCATTGGCCTTGAGACGGATCGTGTATTTGTAGTCTTCGGCCTCCAGAAACTCATAGATGTCGGGTGAGGCGAAGGCGGCATCGCCCCGGAAGTAGCGGCGCAGGTCCCGCTGCCGGTAACGCTCAACGACAGGCTCCAGAACGCCGCGCCATCCCTCGGCGCTGTGAACGTTGCCCGGACGTAGGGCACAGCGTTCGAGATCGCCGAACTGGTTGAACACGAACAGCGGGTGATAGCATGTGCATTCAATCGAAGTACCTGAGGCGCACGGGAACCAAATTTTGTAGCGTGCGCAGCCAGCGCTGCGATCCATCCCACCAGTGCTCTGCATAGGTGTCGTAGATTGAAAGGTCATTCCGATTTAGTGGGCGCACCAAAGGACATGAAGTAGGCAGCCAGTAGGGCCGAGTCTGCCACTCTGCGGCGGGCGTTCCCTGTTTGACTTGTAGACTTTGGGCGGAATGACCGGCTGTTGGGACATCTTGAGAACGGACTCCGGCAAGTGTTCGCCTCGAACGGAAAAACAGTGCAGTCGCAGTTCCGCGACGATCCTTAGCGGTGAGTTCGACGTTGATTGCACCGAGGTCAGTTGTCCAACAAACATTCATGCGGCACGAGATTTATGCTCGTAATCACGGTGTCGTAGCCCAATTGGCAGACGATTGCACTAGTTAGTCTGTGGCATTACTGTGACGGTCCAACCCTCCGATTTGCGCCTATAGCTACGCTTGATGGCGCGGAGGAATTAAAGAGCGGGCACAAGGATGCGGCGTACGTGAATCGGGTACTTCTCGCCGCACTCCTGATAGCGAGCGCGCAGGCCCCGCTGGGCTCGACGCTCATTGCCGTGGCGCTGCCCGCCATCGCCACTGGCCTTCACACCGATACGGTGCAGGCAACGACGTTGCTGGTAGCGAGTTATCTGGTCGTCACGGTGCTGTTTCAGGGCCCCGGCGGCCGGTTGAGCGATGCTCTTGGGCATGAACGTACCTTGTGGATCGGCATCGGGCTGTTCGGCTTCGGCTCCCTCGCGGGGCTCATTAGCCCCAACCTGTGGCTCCTTGCTGTAGCGCGAGCGATCATGGCGATCGGTGGGGCACTGGTCGTTCCCTCGACTATGGCCCTTCTCAGAGTGCTTGCGAGATCAGAGCAGCGCGGGCGGGTGTTTGGAAAATTCGGTTCAGTCATGGCGCTGTCCGCGGCACTTGGGCCCGTCATTGGGGGCGAGGTCGTCGAGCTTCTGGGGTGGCGGTCGGTCTTTCTCGTCAGTTTGCCATTTCTCGCTCTGGCCTCAGTTCTCCTGCGGATCGTTCCGCCGCCCGCGTCCGAAGCCAACGGCCTGAAAGACAGTGGAATTGCATGGCGGTCGCTGGACTACTTGGGGCTGACCTTACTCTTAACGTCACTCATGCTCATCGTCGGTTCGTCCAAACTGGACGGTCTGCAGCAGATCGCGTTGCTCATCCTAGGCATGCTCGCTGGGCTCGCCTTCATTGCGCGACAGTGGCGGGCGGAGGAGCCTGTACTTGACGTACAGCTCATGCGTGACCCGGTGATGGCGGGCGCAACAGCAATAATGGCGCTGCAGAACTTTGCCATGTACGGGTTGATTTTCCTTTTGCCCTCGTTCTTCGAGCATTTACGCGCCACGACGCCGCGGAGCGTCGGCTACGGGCTGTTTGTGATGATGATCGGAATGGTGCTGGCTTCCCCGTTAGGCGGACGAGCAACGGACCACCTCGGGGCAAGGCTTGCGGGCTGGATCGGGGCCGGCGTTCTGGTAACGGGAAGCCTTGCAATGTGCCGGTTGTACTCTTTCTTGACACCTGCCGATGCGATGCCATTTCTTCTTCTCTTCGGCATCGGGATGGGCCTGTCCTCGGCACCGGCACAGTCCTCCGCTATGGCGTCGGTTCCTTCCCGCCAGGCTGGAAGGGCGGCGGGATTGAGTTCGACCATGCGCTATCTCGGCGGCATTTCGACCATTGCCGTCCAAGCCACGGTGCTCGGCACGGATTCCGCAGCAACCGAAGGCAGATACCAATTCATGATCGTGCTCTACACAATTGCGGCAGGGATATCGTTCGCGGTCGCGTCGATTCTGCCACGTCGGACACTACCTAAGACGTGATGCCCTGCGTCAAGCACCTGTACGGCAGGCCCTTGCCATCCAGTCACTAAACTGTCACAAATCTTCTTATCGTGAAATGGGAGCCGGGCCATGTCTTCAGCGACAGCAAGCGACGGACAACTCACGTTTGAGGCTCCAGGACCGGGAACTTGGTTGCTCGACAGTGTTCACATGCCACGGCCTTTCACGCGCTTCCAGGCGGCCATTCATCCCCCAGCGCTCTACGCAGGCTTCAATGAGGGCCTCAAACGCTACGGACTGATTCTCGATGGTCTGGACTATAAGATGGTCAATGGCCTTGCCTATTTTGCGCTAGTCCCTGCTCCGGACTCCGATGTTCCGGGTCGATTCGCTGCAGCGGAAAAGGCTGTGGCCGAAAAACTCTGGCGGAGCGATCTACAACGCTGGGACGCCGAGGTCAAACCTGCCGCGATCCGGCAGCATCTCGCATTGCAGTCGGTAGAACCAGCCACTCTCTCAGATGAAGACCTTGCCCGGCATATCGAGCGCTGCATTGAACACCTGACGCGCATGGTCAAACAACATCACGCGTTCAATATGGCCGCCATGCTTCCGGTCGGAGATTTCATTGCTTCCGTATCGCAATGGACGGGCCTGCCGCCCAGCGCGTTCATGCCGGTGCTTCGCGGATTTTCCCCCGAGTCGGCGGGTCATATGAAGGAACTCGATGGGCTGGTTGCGGCCATCCATGCCAATCCCAAGTCGCAGGCCTTGCTGTCCTCTGACGCTCCAGCACGGCAGATCCTCGCGAGTTTGCGAGGTGAACCAGGTGAGGTCGGTAGCGCTGCATCGGCATATCTCGACATCGTGTCCTATCGCCTGCTTGATAGCCTTGACACAGGTGATGCCACGGCGATCGAAATGCCGGAGGTACTGTTGAACGGCCTGCGTGTTGCTGTCGAGAAGGGCACCATGGTTCTGGAGAATGTCCCGGCGTCGGAAGTCGCCACACTGCGGGCACGCGTCCCAGCGGAACACCAGCCGGCCTTCGATGAACTCCTAGCAGAAGCATGCCATATGTCCCGCCTTCGGGATGAACGTGGCCTTTACAGCGACGTGTGGGCAGCAGGAATTGCGCGTCATGCATTATTGGCATATGGCGCCCGCCTTGTTGCAATAGGCCGTCTGCATGAACCAGCGCATGTTATCGAATGCGATCCTACGGAAATTCGTGCGCTGCTGTCCGGAGCAGCAAACCCCGACGCAGACGAACTCGCTGAAAGGGCTGATGAGCGCGCTTCACTTCGCGCCTCCGACGGGCCCCCCTTCCTGGGTGACCCGCCGCACCCGCCTCCACCACTCGACGGATTGCCACCGGCAGCCGCCCGGCTTATGCGGGCGCTCGGCACCGCGGTAGACGCACTGTTTGCCCCATCGCATGCGGTGAGCGATGCTGGCACCGTACGCGGAACTGGCGCCAGCCCCGGGCTCTATACGGGCACGGCGCGCCTCGTCAGCGGGCCTGCCGAATTCGGACGACTGCAACGTGGCGACGTCCTCGTGACGTCGACGACCACTGAGGCCTTCAACATCGTCCTACCGATGATCAGTGCCTTGGTGACTGACACAGGTGGCTTGCTCTCGCATGCTGCGATTGTTAGCCGCGAATTTGGCATTCCCGGCGTTGTGGGGTGCAAGGACGCGACGACACGAATCGCTGATGGATCACGTGTTACAGTCAACGGCACAACGGGCGAAATCAAGCTGGTCTGATCATGGATGCAGTTCTGCTGCGCGATGCGATAGATGCCAATGTCTTTGGCGGCAAGGCGGTACAGCTTGGCGCAGCTCTGCGAGCTGGTCTTCCGGTGCCGGATGGCATCGCACTCAGTGCTTGCTTTGTGAACGCGCTGGTGTCGGGCAACAACGCTGCACGCTGTGCCTTTAAAGATATTGCTGAGCAGATGGACGGCGCGCTCGCCGTAAGGTCTTCCGCCATCGGTGAGGATTCGAAGGATGCGAGCTTTGCCGGGCAGCACGCGACGAAACTCAATGTCCATGGCATCGAGCCGGCACTCTTCGCCGTTATCGAGGTCTGGAAGTCAGGACGTACCGAGACGGCTGTCGCCTATCGGGAGCGCATGGGTGCCGGCTCAGAACCGCAGGTTGCCGTCGTCCTGCAGCGGCTGGTGCAGGCGGATATCGCTGGTGTTCTCTTCTCCTGCCATCCAGTGACAGGAGCTGACGAAATCATCATCGAGGCCGGCTGGGGCTTGGGTGAGAGCGTCGTACAAGGCATGATCATCCCTGATAGCTATCGTATGACTCGCACCGGTGTCGTGCTCGAGCGGGTTGCCGGATCGAAGGATATCGCTATTCGCAAGTTACCAAATGGCGGTACCTGGCAGGAACCTGTCGCCCTGCCCTTGGCACGACGTCTCTGCCTCGGCTATCCGCAGCTCCGATCGCTGCATGAACTCGTCACGCATTGTGACAAGACTTTCGGTGTTGAGCCCCACGACCTCGAATGGGCCTTCCAGGGCAGCCAGGTGTTTCTGCTTCAGCGCCGGCCGATCACACGTATAGGCCGTCTCTCAAAAAACTGCGCGCTCCGATAGCTGGGACAGGGCACCCACCTCCAGAGAGGTGGTTCGGGAAATCTGAACAGGGTGGATAAGTGGATTTTCCGCGCAACGGCGGCATGATTGCCGCGAGCGAGGAGAAAGACATGAGCAGAAGACCGCGCCGGAACCACAGCCCGGCATTCAAGGCGAAGGTGGCATTGGCTGCCATCA
>JANMMJ010000211.1:0-26907 GCA_031373255.1 Hyphomicrobiales bacterium | reverse complement strand
CACTGGGCCATGGTCGTGGCTACGCATCCTTTCTTTTTCGATGTTGCCACGCATGTCGGAAAGCTTCTCGCACTGCATGGCCAAGCCAACAGATCGCAGATCAAGCGCCGTATGACGGAATCATGGGGTGATCGCTCTACGTTGGAACGCACAATCCAGCATGTGCTGAAATCCATGGCTCAGTGGGGGGTGCTAAAGTCCGGCTCGGAGAAGGGATCACTAGTCGTCGCTCGCAACCCGATCCAGGTCTCCGAAGAGATCGCTGAGCTCTTGGTGCACGGTGTCATGCTGAGCCAAGGACACGGCATGTCACTTTCACAACTGGTCAGCCATCCAGCCATCTTTCCGTTCAAGCTGCAGCTGAACGCCGGGGCACTCAGAAAGCATCCTTGCCTTCGCATTCAACGTCAGGGCGATCAAAGCGACTTCGTCGAGTTGGCCTGACGATCAACTTCGTCTGCATAGATTGTTTGCCGTACTCGGAGAACAAAAAATCCTGCCAAATTAATGGTGCGATTCGATACCAGTCCCTCGCGGAGTCCAATACAGATTGCGAAAAGTACGGAGTCCACTCGATCAAAAAACCACATAAATTCAGCAGCTTGCAAACTCTGTACTAAATTCGCGCAGTCCAGAGCTTCAGAGAATTTGGCGGAGAGAGAAGGGAAATCTAGCCCGCAACCGAGACGGGCAGTCCAGAGCTCGCCCGCCGAACCGCGCGGATATTGGGGATTTCGAGCGTCATTAAGGCAAGCGGAGAATTTTCTGCGAGGGGAAACTGGCGGAAGGAGAGGGATTCGAACCCTCGGTACGCTTTCACGTACACACGCGTTCCAGGCGTGCGCCTTAAACCACTCGGCCACCCTTCCCCTTGAAAGCCGGCGCACTATAGCGGGCGATCACTTCCTTTCAAGCGCTGTTGAATGGTATCGCGCGGCATATCGCCCTATATACTGGCCATGCGATCAAAGGAGCGTGTGTCCATGCTGTTCAGCCGCCGCAAGAAGCTTGAAATGCCTGATGTTTCCGAGGCCCTTCCGGGCCGTCCAAATCCTATTGCCACCGCCGAGAACCACCACGTCAATGGCCGCAAGCTGCGGGGTCCATATCCGCAAGGCCTCGAGACCGCGGTGTTCGCGATGGGCTGTTATTGGGGTGCGGAACGCAAGTTCTGGCAGGTTCCGGGCGTCTGGGTAACCGCGGCCGGCAGCGCTGGCGGGACTTCGCCAAATCCGACCTATGAGGAAGTCTGCAGCGGCGGCACCGGCCATACCGAAGCAGTGCTTGTTGTCTATGATCCAAGGCTCGTCAGCTATGAGCAGTTGCTCAAGACCTTCTGGGAATCGCATGATCCGACCCAGGGCATGCGCCAGGGCAACGATATCGGCACCCAGTACCGTTCCGCCATCTTCTGGACCACGCCGGCCCAGCGCGATGCCGCCCTCTCTTCCAAAGCGGCCTATGAAAAGCTGCTTATGGCCAAGAGCCATGGCGCCATCACCACGGAGATTTCCGAGGCAGGCCCGTTCTATTTTGCCGAGGCCTATCACCAGCAGTACCTGGCGAAGAATCCGCACGGCTATTGTGGCCTTGGCGGCACCGGCGTCAGCTGTCCGATCGGTCTGGCACAGGCCGGCTGAGGGCGGTCAAAAAGCCTGTTCACGGGCCTCTCAGGGGCCTTGCAAGACCCTGTCTGAGCGGCCAATGTCTTCGGCCCGGCGGCGCCACCGTCGCCGGGTTTCTTGAAATGAAGGCGTTCCCATGCGAGTGACAATCGAACGGTCGGCCCTCCTCAAAGCGCTCAACCATGTGCAGAGCGTAGTTGAGCGGCGCAACACCATTCCGATCCTTTCCAACGTGTTGATTCAGGCGGCCCGCGGCACGGTCAAACTGACGGCCACCGATCTCGATATCGAAATTGTCGAAACCGTTCCGGCCGATGTGGCGCTGGATGGCGCGGCGACGGCGCCCGCCCACATGATCTACGATATCGTGAGGAAGCTTCCCGATGGCGCCCAGCTTGAAATCGAAACCGGCGGCGGCACCGACCGGCTGTCAATCTTTGCGGGTAAGTCAAGATTTGCCCTGCAGTCGCTTCCATCTGAGGATTTTCCGGATCTTGCCGCAGGCGATCTGTCCAACACGTTCACTATTGCCGCAGCCGATCTCCGCGCCCTGATCGACAAGACCCGCTTTGCCATTTCAACCGAGGAGACCCGCTATTATCTGAATGGCATTTATCTGCATGAAGTGCCCCAGGCCGGCATGCTGCGTGCCGTCGCCACTGACGGCCACAGGCTGGCCCAGGCGCAGATTCCAAGCCCTGAGGGCGCCAAGGGCATGCCGGGCGTCATCGTGCCCCGCAAGACCGTTCTGGAGCTCGTGAAGCTTGTTGAGGGTGATGATGGGGAGATCGAAGTAGCGCTGTCGGCGTCCAAGATCCGCTTCATCATGAAGGGTCTCGTTCTGACATCCAAGCTGATCGATGGGACATTCCCGGATTACGAGCGCGTAATCCCGCGTAACAACGACAAGCTCCTCGAAGTCGACACCAAGCTGTTTTCCGAGGCTGTTGATCGCGTATCGACGATTTCGATGGAGAAGGGACGCGCCGTCAAGCTCAATATCGGCAACAGCAAGCTGGTCTTTACCGTCAACAATCCGGATTCAGGGTCTGCCGAAGAAGAGATTCCGGCGAGCTATGAAGCCGACCCCATCGAAATCGGCTTCAACGCCCGCTATCTCCTCGACATTGCCGGACAGATCAAGAGTGGCACGGCGGCCTTGCACTTTGCCGATGCAGGATCCCCCACCATCGTGAAGGACCCTGGAGACGAACAGGCGCTCTACGTGCTGATGCCCATGCGGGTTTGATGCGGCAGACAATCCTCCGCCTGACGCTCACCGATTTCCGCAACTACGAAGCCCTGCGCCTCGAAACGGCAGCCGGCGTGCTCGTGCTGACCGGCCCCAATGGCGCCGGCAAGACCAATCTCCTGGAGGCCGTCTCGCTGCTGTCGCCCGGCCGGGGCTTGCGTGGCGCCGGCTTCGAGGCAATGGCGCGGATTGGCGGACCCGGAAGCTGGGCCATTGCCGCGGTTGTGGCGGGCGACGGCGATAGCACCCTGGGCACCAGTTGGAACCGGCCGTCGAGCGATGAGGAAACTGCAACCCGGCAGGTGGTGATCGATGGCGCGCCGCAGCGCAGTTCAGGCATTTTGGCGCAATACATCAGCATGCTGTGGCTGACCCCTTCGATGGATGGCCTGTTTGCCGGGCCGGCCTCCGAACGGCGGCGCTTCTTTGACCGCCTGACGGCTGCCTTTGACCCGGAGCATGCGGCGCGTGTTACAGTGTTCGAAAAGGCCATGCGGGAGCGAAACCTGGTATTGGCCAGCGGTGCGCCCGATGCTGCTTGGCTGACGGGCCTTGAAGCTCATATGGCCGAGGCGTCGGCGGCCATTGCCGCGGCCCGCAATATGGCTCTTGAAACGCTGCAGGACTGCATTGACCGCACTCGCGGCGAGAGCAGATTTCCTTGGGCAATTCTCCACATTGAGGGTACACAGGAAAGTGCTCTCAAACGCATGCCAGCCGTGCAGGTTGAGGACGAATATCGTAGAATGCTGGCCGATTCGCGGGGCATTGACGGTGCAGCGGGACGCACCCTCAACGGGCCGCACAGGAGCGATTTTCAGGTGATTCACGGACCCAAGGCCATGCCCGCCGCGCAGTGTTCGACGGGCGAGCAGAAGGCCCTGTTGACCGGCCTCGTTCTGGCCCAGGCGGGGGCAGTGCGCGGCACCTCGGGAAGGGCGCCGATACTTCTTCTCGACGAAGTGGCGGCCCATCTCGACGGTGCCCGGCGGCAGGGTCTTTTCGACGCGCTGCAGTCGCTTGGCACGCAGGTATGGATGACCGGAACCGATGCCGCCTTCTTTGACCGGTGCGGCGGCAATGTCGCCAGGCTCCATGTCGAGCAGGCGGCTGTTACAAATGAAATGAGGAATTGATGTCGGACGAAATGCCAACCCCGCCGATTTATGATTCGGAGTCGATCAAGGTTCTGAAGGGCCTCGATGCGGTCCGCAAACGGCCGGGCATGTATATCGGCGATACCGACGATGGCTCGGGCCTGCACCACATGGTGTACGAGGTGGTCGACAATGCCATCGACGAAGCCCTTGCTGGTTACGCCGATCATGTGACGGTTACCCTCAATGCCGATGGGTCCTGCACGGTCACCGACAATGGCCGCGGCATTCCCATCGATATCCATAAGGGCGAAGGCGTTTCCGCCGCCGAAGTGATCATGACGCAATTGCATGCGGGCGGGAAGTTCGACCAGAATTCCTACAAGGTCTCGGGCGGATTGCATGGCGTCGGCGTGTCGGTGGTGAATGCCCTGTCGATGTGGCTGAAGCTGCGCGTCTTCCGAGATGGCAAAGAGCACTTCATGAGCTTCACCCATGGTGACGCCGATGCACCGCTTGCAATCGTTGGCGAGGCAGACGGGCGCCGCGGCACGGAGGTCACCTTCATGCCATCGCCCCAGACCTTCACCAGGACCGAGTTCGATTTTGCCACCCTGGAGCATCGGCTCCGCGAACTGGCATTTCTCAATTCTGGCGCGCGGATCATCCTGACCGACCGGCGCGGTGTTGAGCCAAAGCAGGTGGAACTCTTCTACGAGGGCGGCATCCAGGCCTTCGTGCGTTATCTTGACCGTGCCAAGCAGCCGCAGATTCCCGATCCGATCATGATGAAGACCGAAAAGGACAACATCACGGTCGAATGCGCGCTGTGGTGGAACGATACCTACCATGAAAATACGCTGTGCTTCACCAACAACATCCCGCAGCGCGACGGGGGCACGCATCTCGCCGGTTTTCGCGCCGCCCTGACGCGCGTTGTCAACAACTACGCCAATGAAAGCGGCATCGCGAAAAAGGAAAAGATCGCACTCACCGGCGACGACGCCCGTGAAGGCATGACCTGTGTGCTTTCAGTGAAGGTGCCGGATCCGAAGTTCTCGTCGCAGACAAAGGACAAGCTTGTTTCCTCCGAAGTCCGCCCGGTCGTGGAAAGTGCAATTGTCGACATGCTGGGAGCCTGGTTCGAGGAAAATCCGGGCCTTGCCAGGAAAATTGTGGGCAAGGTTGTAGAAGCGGCTGCGGCGCGTGAAGCTGCCCGCAAGGCGCGCGAACTCACCCGCCGCAAGGGTGCGCTCGACATGGCGGGCCTGCCGGGCAAACTGGCCGAGTGCCAGAACCGCGATCCGACGCGCACCGAACTTTTTATCGTCGAGGGCGATTCGGCCGGCGGCTCCGCCAAGCAGGCGCGCAATCGCGAAAATCAGGCGGTGCTGCCACTTCGCGGAAAGATCCTCAATGTCGAACGCGCCCGCTTCGACAAGATGCTGTCCTCGGCGGAGATCGGCACGCTCATTACCGCACTTGGCACCGGCATCGGCCGCGATGAGAATGCCGATGGCTTCAAGATCGAGAAGCTGCGCTACCACAAGATCATCATCATGACGGACGCTGACGTGGACGGCGCGCATATCCGGACCCTTTTGCTGACCTTCTTCTACCGGCAGATGCCGGAGATCATTGAGCGCGGCCATCTCTATATTGCCCAGCCGCCGCTCTACAAGGTCAAGCGCGGCTCTTCCGAACAATATCTGAAGGATGGCAAGGCGCTCGAAAACTATCTGATCGAGACGGGGCTCGAGGCGGCGACACTGGTGCTCTCCGACGGCAGCGAGCGGGCAGGCGCCGATCTGAAGGGAATTGTCGATGAAGCCTTGTCGGTTCGCGCCGCGCTCGACGCGCTGCATTCACGCTACTCCCGCGCTGTCGTCGAGCAGGCTGCAATTGCCGGCGTGCTCAATCCCGAAGTCCTTTCCAACGCCGCAAATGCAACGGAAGCGGCCGCCTATATCGCGCGGCGCCTCGATACGATTTCGGAGGAAACCGAGCGGGGCTGGACCGGCGCGACTACGGCCGACGGCGGCCTTTCTTTTTCCCGCGATGTGCGCGGCGTGCGGGAGAGCTGGACGATCGACGGCAAGCTGATCAGTTCTTCGGATGCCTTGCGCCTTGATCGCAAGGCAGCGCACCTGCAGGAAATCTATGCCCGCCCCGCAAAGCTCAGGCGCAAGGATGGCGATACCCCGATCTATGGTCCGACCAGCCTTCTCGAAGCCATTTTTCTCACCGGGCGCAAAGGCATCAGCACGCAGCGCTACAAGGGCCTGGGCGAGATGAACCCCGAACAGCTGTGGGAGACCACGCTCGATGCCAATGTCAGATCGCTGCTCCGCGTCCAGGTGCGCGAACTTGACGAGGCCGACGACATCTTCACCAAGCTGATGGGCGATACTGTCGAGCCGCGCCGCGATTTCATCCGCGACAATGCGCTGAACGTAGCCAATCTCGACGTGTGAGTTCAGGCAGGTGGTGTGGTAATCGCCTGCCGGATCCCTGACAAGTCTGCGGTGTTGTCGAAATTGATTCCGGATGATGTGGCCTGAACGCCAAGATCGCGCCAAAGCGCAGCGAGGTCAGGGCTCACGGCAGTGTCGCGCATTTCATCATAGGTATTGATGAGAACAGCGCGTCCCGTGGCCTTGTCGCCGATTTCGAGTGTCTCCCTGAACGGCCATTCCTTGCGAAAATCACGTTCGGCATTGATGGCGCGGAGCGCATGTTGAAGTCCAAACCGGTTTTCCGTCTGCTGCCGGATGCGGACATCGCACACGAGGCAGAACATGGCGCCTCCCCAATAAGTCCTGCCCCAGCTCGGCTCGTCGTCGAGGCCGCCATCGCCGTCCTTCGGCAGGCCCTTCGGCATGGCGGTCACGAAATCATGCCAGATTTGCGCGGGCGAAAGGTGCCCGGCCTGAACCCTGGCGATGGATTCGACATAGACCGCAATGCCCTCCGCCATCCAGTTGTGTTGCATGTTCAGCCACGGAAACGCCAGATGGATCATCTCGTGGACCATCACCCAGTCATCATGCATGAACTGGCTCTCGGAAGTTTCGCCTCCCACCCTGATGCGGATGCGCGGAACCTCGCCCGGAAACGTCTGCCCGCCCTTGATCCCGGCACCAGGCACCAGCGCCAGACGGATATCAACTTCGGGAACCGGAAATTTGCCGTAGTACATGCTGACCGCGTCGGCACACTTGCTGATCCAAGGATCGATCATGGCTCTTAGCGCAGACGGTATTGCACTATCGGATTCAATTGTGATTTTGGCGCCATGAAGCATCTTGGTGGTGGTTTCGCCATGGGCGCCACGGGCAAGAAGCAGTGCGGGCAATGCGATCAGCGTGCGTCTTTTCATCGGCACAGTGAAACATGGGGGCCGTGTTGGAGCGAGACACGACCACGTGATCGGCGATCACTCTTCGCCGAAACGATCCGCCAGAAGAGTTTCAAGTGCGCTCATGGCTTCGGCTGCCTGCGGGCCTTTGGCGGTCACATGTATCGTGGTGCCTTGCGATGCAGCCAGCATCATCAGGCCCATGATCGAGGTGCCAGGCACTGAATGCCCCTCGCGTTCGACCGAGATTTCTGCCTGGAACTGTTCCGCGCACTTGACGAATTTCGCCGAGGCCCGGGCATGCAGTCCGCGGCTGTTGATGATGGCCAGTTCGCGCATCAGAGGCTCATCCATCGGGCTAGTCCTTGAGGAACTGGCTTGCCACGGTGATGTATTTTCTCCCGGCCTCCTGGGCCATGATGGCCGCCTTGTCGAGCGGGTAGTCCTTGCGGATGCGTGCGAGCTTCACCAGCATGGGAAGATTGAGCCCTGCAAGGACCTCGATCTTTCCGCCGGTGAGAAGCGAAATGGCCAGATTTGAAGGCGTGCCGCCAAACATGTCGGTCAGCAGGATGACGCCCGATCCCTCATCGGCGCGGGCGACGGCGGCCTGGATGTCCTTGCGGCGGAGATCCATGTTGTCTTCCGGACCGATTGCCACTGTTTCAATGAAATCCTGCGGTCCGACAACGTGCTCCAGGGCATGTTTGAACTCTTCGGCGAGGCGGCCGTGCGTGACCAAAACCAAACCAATCATGCGCGCCGAAACTCCTCCAGGCTGGGCGGGGAACAATGCCCATATTGTGCCGGTGCCGCAATATTTTTCATTGCCCGGACAACCGGCTTAAAAGGTGCCAGAAAGTTCAATAACCGCGGCCCTGAGTCTTGCCGGGGCGGAGGCCGCGGCGGGATCGATGAGCACCAGCGGAAGGTTGATTCCCAGTATGTCGGCCCGGGCTTGTTCCGGATCGGGCATGCGCTCGATCGTGTGCGCCGAAGCCAGCCGCACGATCAGGCCGATGCGAACATCATCGAGGCAGGTAACGTTAACCACCCCCAGGCCCCTGATTTCCAGTTTGCCCCGGATCGACTGTGGAGCTTTGCCGCGAAGCTCATTGCCCTGGCGAACCACAATCACCTGGTCATCGGCGACCAGGCGCGCCGCAAGTTGCAGGCCACCATGGCCAAAGCCCGGCTGGTCGATCAGCCGCAAGGCGAGACTGGACTTCCCCGATCCCGGCGGGCCCTCGATCAGGACGCCGGTTTCAGCAACTGCTACGCATGTTGCGTGCATCAGGATATCTTGCAAGGTGCGTTAACTTTCCTCGGGCGGTGACCAGTCGTCGGGAACGGCGGGAATGCGGACGATAAACCTGGCGCCAAGAACCGGACGCTCTTGTCCGCCAGCCGCCTTGCCAAACCGGTTTTCCGCCCAGATTCTGCCGCGGTGCGCTTCGACGATCTGCTTGGAAATCGAAAGGCCAAGTCCGGAATTCTTGCCAAACGCCACCTCCGGCCGGTCGGTATAGAATCGCTCGAAGATCTTTTCGAGATTCTCGGGTTGTATGCCCGGGCCTTCGTCTTCGACGCGCAATTCGACTTCATGCCGGAGCCTTCTGAGGCGCACTCTGATGACACTGCCCGGCGGAGAAAACGATCGCGCATTGTCGAACAGGTTTCGCACGACCTGCCCCAGCCGGGTATCGTGTCCGAGCACCATGAAGGCATCCTCCTGAGCGAGTGCCAAAGGCGTTGGCGCCACATCAAGACGAATTTCAACCTGCTCCGGCTTTCTTACTTCATTGGCAAGCGACACCATGGCGTCCAATAGCTGGGAAAAATCGATCGGCTGCACGATGGAACGGGCCAGTTCGGCGTCGAGGCGCGAAGCGTCTGATATATCCGTGATCAGTCGGTCGAGTCTTTTCACATCGTCCTTGACGATGTCGATGAGTCGCTCGCGCTGTTCGTCGCTCTTTGCAAAAGGGAATGTTTCGACGGCACTGCGGAGAGATGTCAGCGGGTTCTTCAATTCGTGAGACACATCGGCGGCAAAAGCTTCAATGGCATCGATGCGATTGTAGAGTGCGTTGGTCATGTCGCGAAGTGCGCCCGAAAGATGGCCGATTTCATCGCGCCTCTGGGTGAAATCGGGGATCTCGACCCGCTTGTCGATACCGCGGCGGACCCGCTCGGCGGCCGCTGAGAGGCGCCTGATCGGCTCGGCGATTGTGCCGGCCAGGAGGACAGAGAGCAGTATTGTCACCAGAGCCACGAGCGCGAACGTGAACAGGACAATCCGGCGCTCTGCCCGCAGCACATCGTCGATCTCTCCGCCGGTGGTGGAAAGGACCAGAGACCCGAGGACGGCACGGAACCGCTGGATCGGAACTGCGACGGATACGATGATCTCGTTCTTTTCGTTGACACGCACCACGCTGACCGCAGCGCCGATGAGCGATGCCCTTACCTCGCTGAACTCCTTGCCGTTATCGAGGCCATATTCCTTCTGCAACGGATATTCGCTGGCAAACATCCAGCCCATGAACATGCGCCAGTATCTGACGATGATGTTTTCGGGCGGACTGTTGATCGGCGGCAGATCGGTCTGCATGATCTCGCCTCGCCCGTAGAGAAAGCGCGAGTCGACGATCAGATTGCCGTCCCGGTCGATGATGCGGGCCCGCACCGAGGTGTTGGAAAGGAGGCGGCGGAGCACCGGCCCCGCATTCTCCGGGTCGATTGGAAAGTCGAGATCGCTCAGGGCTTCCGAGTCCAGACGCGAGTCATCCTGCGATTCGATGAGGACATCGGGATCGATCACGATCGAACCCGCATCGGCATTGGCGGAGCCTGCAATTGCCGCGGCAATGATGTGGGCCTGCGTCATCATCGATTGCACCCGGGCATCGATAAGGCCCTGGCGGAACTGGTTGAAGTAGAGAATTCCGGCGACAAGGATCAGCAGTCCGGCGATATTGAGAAGGACGATCCGGCTGGTCAGCCTCGCGGGCGCAAGACGGTGAAACCACCAGGCAAATCCACGCTGCTCCACAACCGCAGTTTCGGCTGCGCTGCTATCGTCGAGTTCGCGGTCCGGAGGCTCGGTGGCATTCACCTTTTGCAGCATTCATTTGCGCCTGCCACGCAATTCAGGCTTCCTTGAAGCGATAGCCCACACCATAAAGGGTTTCAATGGATTCGAAATTGTCATCGACGAGTTTGAACTTCTTGCGCAGGCGCTTGATGTGGCTGTCGATGGTCCGGTCGTCCACATAGACCTGATCGTCATAGGCGGCATCCATCAGCGCGTCACGGCTTTTGACAATGCCGGGGCGCTGGGCCAGCGACTGCAGGATGAGAAACTCGGTAACGGTAAGCGTAACTTGTCTGCCTTCCCAGGTGCAGGAATGGCGATCGGGATCCATGACCAGTTTGCCGCGCTCGATGACCTTGGCGGCTTCCGTGGCCTGCGGCTGGCCGTCCCGGCTGGCGGCGCGGCGCAGCACCGCCTTGACCCGCTCGACCAGCAGCCGCTGCGAAAACGGCTTCTTGATGAAGTCGTCCGCCCCCATCTTGAGGCCGAAAAGCTCATCGATTTCGTCGTCCTTGGAGGTCAGGAAAATTACCGGCAGGTCGGTTTTCTGGCGGATGCGGCGCAACAGCTCCATGCCATCCATGCGGGGCATCTTGATATCGAAAATCGCCATGTCGGGCGGTGAATCCTGAAGCCCGGTCAATGCTGCGGCTCCGTCGGTATATTTCTGGACCTGGTAGCCCTCCGCTTCCAGCGTCATGCCAACGGAAGTCAGAATGTTACGGTCGTCGTCGACGAGAGCGATGGTTGGCATTGTGCTATTCATCCTTAAGGTGATCCCCATGCGTCGGCGTAAGGACCAAACTGGAACAAATTGTGGCAACGGTCCTCGCGGAAATAGGGTGTGGAGGTTCAGGTGACAACAGAAAAACCGGCAATTCCGCTGCGTAGTTTTTCAAGCGACGACGCCCGCCGCCTGCTGAGGGCCGCGAGAACGGCAAGCTTGGGGACCCTCAATCGCGATGGCAATGGCCCTTACGTATCTGTCGTCAACGTGGCGACGGACCACGCTGGCTGGCCCTTTGTTTTCATTTCGAAGCTCGCCTGGCACACGCAGAATATCCTTATGGATCAACGGGCAAGCATCCTCGTTTCGGACTTGCCCGCCACTGGCGACGCGCTGACCGGCCCTAGGGTAACGTTGATGGGAATATTCGAGCCGATTGAGCCCGAAATCCTGCGACGGCGCTATCTGGCGCGCCATCCTGACGCGGCCGGATACATCGATTTCAGCGATTTTTCTTTCTGGCGGCTGAGGCCTGAACGGGTCCATGCGGTTGCTGGCTTTGGCCGTATCGAAACCTTTCAGGTGGCTGAAATTTTCCCCTGCGTCATTGATTGGCAGGAGTTGGAGGATGGTGCGATCCGGCACATGAATGAGGATCATCACGACGCGGTGCAGCGCTACGCCACAAGCCTTCTGGGCGCCCCAGAAGGGTGCTGGAGCGTCGTTGCCGTCGATCCGGATGGGTGTGACCTTGCCAGCGAACATGGCGCTCTACGCCTCGCGTTTTCGGTCCCAGCCTATAATTCTGAAGCCGTAAGAATGGCCTTCATCGATCTGTCTGAGCGATATAAGAAGATGTAAATACATCAAAAACTGAGTGTCGATACCGCAAAATAATGGCGGTTTATTAGCTTTTAAGTCAAACTTTGGTTGTTTGCCCTCAGTTGTCACGTTATGCTTTCTGATCGTGTTGCAGGAGCAAAGCATGCAATTTTTGGCCTTGGGCAAACATGAAATGAGAGCCGCTTCGGTGGCATGGGACCAGAACGCAGCGTCACTGTACGAAGCAGCGATAGTCCGTGGCGAGGGACATATTGCCAGAGGCGGAGCTCTCGTTGTCGAGACCGGCCAGCACACCGGCCGGTCACCGCAGGACAAATACATCGTGCGCGACGGAGCGACCGAAAACACCATATGGTGGCAGAACAACAAGTCTCTGACGCGAGAGCAGTTCGCGTGCCTTCAGGAGGACTTTGTTGCTCACGCGAAGTCGCGCGACCTCTTCGTGCAGAACCTGTTTGGCGGTGCCGATCCGGCCCATCGCTTGCCTGTGCGGGTCATCTGCGAATTTGCCTGGCACGCGCTGTTCATCCAGAATCTGCTCTTCAGCGTTCCCGGCGGGACTGGTGTTGCGCCAAAACTGACAATTATCGATCTGCCATCCTTCAAGGCCAACCCCGTCCGGCATGGCACAAGGAGCGAAACCGTCATCGCCATTGATCTCTCCCAGGGCCTTGTTTTGATTGGCGGAACTCAATATGGCGGCGAGATGAAGAAGGCGGTGTTCACCGTCCTCAACTACTTCTTGCCTGCCCAAGGGGTAATGCCGATGCATTGCTCCGCCAACATGCGGAAAGATGGAACGGGCAGCGCTGTCTTCTTCGGGCTTTCAGGTACCGGCAAGACCACCTTGTCCGCCGATCCGGAGCGCGTTCTCATCGGCGATGATGAACACGGCTGGAGTTCCACCGGCATCTTCAATTTCGAAGGCGGCTGCTACGCCAAGGTGATTAAATTGTCGGCTGAGGCGGAACCTGCCATCCACGCCACCACCCAGCGCTGGGGCACCGTGCTTGAGAACGTCGCCATGGACAAGACGACCCGCGCGCTCGATCTCGACGATGCTTCGAAGACCGAAAACACCCGCTCGGCCTATCCGATCGGCTTCATACCCAACGCCAGTGAAAATGGCCTGGCGCCAATCCCGGAAAACATCGTGATGCTGACCGCCGATGCTTTCGGCGTGCTGCCGCCCATCGCGGAACTGACGCCGGCACAGGCGATGTATCATTTTCTTTCCGGCTATACGGCCAAGGTTGCAGGGACCGAGCGCGGCGTGACCGAACCGCAGGCGACCTTCTCAACTTGCTTCGGCGCGCCATTCATTCCGCGCCACCCCGGTATCTATGGCGATTTGCTGAAAGGTTTGATTGCCCGGCACAAGGTCAAATGCTGGCTCGTCAATACCGGCTGGACGGGTGGCGCCCATGGGGTGGGCAGCAGGATGCCCATCGTTGCGACGCGGCGGCTGCTTTCGGCCGCCCTCAATGGCGAGTTTGCCGGAATGCCGATGCGCACCGATCCGCATTTCGGTTTTGCCGTTCCCCTCAAGGTCGAAGGTGTCGATGACCGCATGCTCGATCCCCGCCAGACCTGGAGTGACACAAGAGCCTATGATGCGCAGGCCCGAAAGTTGGTCGCCATGTTCGTCAGGAATTTTGAGAAATTCGAGAGCCACGTTTCACAGGATGTAATGGCGGCAAGCCCCGCTGTCCGGATGGCGGCAGAGTAAATCAGCCGCCCTGGATGCGCGGCAACAGGTAAACTTCGGCATTCTCGGGGATTTTCTCGCCCCAGCTATCGCGGAAAATCTTGCCGTTGATCGATACGGCGAGGCCGCGGTCGATATGCATTTTCATGCCGGGATGCTGCTCTTCAATCTTCCTGAAAAGCTCCCGGATTGTTTCCGCCTTAATGGAAATGGAGGCCGCACCGCCGGCTGCCGGCTTGAGCGATCCCCACAGGTTGACTTGCACCATCAATGGGCCTTGTGCGCACCTTCGATGGCCTTGAGGATGCGGGGCGGCGACATCGGCACATGCGTCATGCGGATACCAACGGCGCTTGACACAGCATTGCCGATAGCCGCGAGCGGTGGAACGATCGAAGTTTCGCCGACGCCGCGCACACCATAGGGATGATTGGGGTTGGGAATCTCCAGGATCATCGTATCGATGAACGGCAGGTCCGAGCAAACCGGGATGCGATAGTCGAGGAAGCCCGGATTCTGCAGGCGGCCATCCTTGCCATAGATATACTCCTCGTTGAGGGCCCAGCCGATGCCTTGCGCAGCACCGCCCTGGAACTGCCCCTCGACGTAGGAGGGATGAATGGCCTTACCGGCGTCCTGTATTACAGTATAGCGGATCACCCGCGTCGAACCGGTTTCGGGATCGATTTCAACATCGCAGATATGGCTGGCAAACGATACGCCAGCACCATCCGCCACAATTTCATTGTGGCCGGCGATCGGCCCGCCGGTATTGGCCGCGGCGGCTGCGATTTCCTTGACTGACAACGGCGCCAGATTGCCATGGCTGTCGCCTGTGGCTCTGGCCTGGCCGTCTTCCCAGACGACGTCATCGGCCGGGATTTCCCACATCATGGCGGCGCGTTCGCGCAAAACCTTGATGGCATTGCGGGCCGACAGGACCGTGGCCATGCCGGACGAGAAGGTGCCGCGGCTGCCGTCGGTCATGTCATTGTGGCCAAGCGTGCCCGTATCCGCGATGTTGCATTTCACCTGCTCGTAGGGAACGCCCAACTCCTCGGCCGCGATCAGTGACAGGGATGCGCGTGAGCCGCCGACATCGACGGTACCGACGGTGAGTGTCACTGTGCCATCTACGCCGATATTAATATCGGTGCAGGTCTGGCCGCCAAAGTTGAACCAAAAGCCGCAGGCCATGCCGCGCCCCTGATTTTTGCCAAGTGGCGCCTTCATGTGCGGATGGTTCTTCACCGCCTCAAGCGTGGCGCCGATGCCGATCGGTCCGTAGGTCGGACCATAGGAGGACTTGGTGCCCTGCTTCGCCGCGTTCTTGATGCGAAGGTCGACGCGGTCCATGCCGATCTTCTTGGCGACCTCGTCCATGGTGCTTTCAACCGCGAATGCCGCCATCGGAGCCGAGGGCGCGCGATAGGCGGCGACCTTGGGGCGGTTGACGATGACTTCATAACTCACCGTCTTCACGTTCGTGAGGTCATAGCAGGCATAGGCTGTCATGGCGCCGAGTTCGGCCCAAGGGCCGGGAAATGCGCCATTTTGGTAGCGAAGCGTGGCGCTTGCCGCGGTAATGGTACCATCCTTCTTCGCACCGATTTTCACATCGATCGAAGTCGAGCTGGTTGGCCCCGAAGCCCGGAAGACTTCTTCCCGGGTCATTACGATCTTGACTGGCCGGTTGGCCTTGCGTGACAGGGCGAGGGCCACGGGTTCCATCCACACATGGGTTTTGCCGCCGAAGCCGCCACCGATCTCCGATGAGGTGACACGCAGCTTGGCGATATCCATGCCGAGCAGCTGCGCGCACTGGTTGCGGAAAACGAAATGCCCTTGGGTGGTGACCCACAATTCACCCTGACCATCAGGTCCGACATTGGCGAGACAGGCATGCGGCTCGATATAACCCTGGTGGGTCTGTTCGGTCTTGTAGGATTTCTCGACAATGAAATCGGCATCCTTGAAGCCGGCCTCGACGTCGCCGTGGCCGAATTCGGAGCGCTTCGACACATTTGATGATTTCTTGGGGGTCGGCTCGACGCCTTCCGTGAAGATATTATTGTGAACGACTGGCGCCGAGGATTTCATCGCTTCATCGACATCGGTCACGTGCGGAAGAATCTCGTAGTCGATCTTGATCAGCTTCAGAGCCTTCTTGGCGGTCGGCATGTCGATGGCGGCAACGGCGGCGACGGCGTGGCCGTCATAAAGCGCCTTGCCCCGCGCCATGCAGTTTTCCAGCATGTCGTACATGTTGCGGTCGCCGGCGGTGAGGTCGGGCAGGTCGGCGCTGGTCAGCACCGCTTTGACCCCCGGCAATTTGGCGGCCTTGGAGGTATCGATCTTCTTGATCCGGGCATGCGCATGGGGCGAGCGCAGGATAAGGCCGACAAGCTGGCCCGGCGCTGACGCGTCTGCGCCGTATTTGGCGCGTCCGGTGACCTTGTCGATCCCGTCCGGACGAAGCGGACGGGTTCCGATGACCTTGAATTTCTGGCCGGTGAAACTGTTGTCGAGTGGCATGATCAGGCTCCTCTCATTTCTTTTGCCGCATCCTGAACGGCGCGGACAATCTTGTCATATCCGGTGCAGCGGCAAAGGTTGCCGGCGAGACCGAAGCGGATTTCTTCTTCCGAAGGACTGGCGTTTTTCTCGAGCAGCGCCTTGGCTGCAATCAGGAAACCAGGGGTGCAGATGCCGCATTGCAGGGCGGCATGTTCGATGAACTTCTGCTGTAGCGGGTGCAGCTTGTCGCCATCCGCCATGCCTTCGATCGTGCCGATTTCACGGCCCTCGGCTTCGACACCGAGAACCAGGCACGAACAGACAAGGCGGTCATCGACTGTCACGCTGCATGCGCCGCAATCGCCGGTGCCGCAGCCTTCCTTGGAGCCCGTCAGCGAAAGCCGGTTCCGCAGCACGTCAAGCAGCGACTCATCCGGCTGGCAGAAGAACTCGACACTGTCGCCGTTGATGGTGGTTGAAACGAGTACGCCCGACATTATTTGCCTCCTGCGCGTTCAAACGCGATCTTTGCTGCGCGGCGCGCCAGCACGCCCGCTACCTTGGTTCTGAATTCGATAGTGCCGCGCTTGTCGTCGATTGGACGGCAGGCTGCGGAACATGCCGCTGCGAGTTTTTCCATGGCGCTGTCATCAAGCTTCGAACCGATGATCGCCTTTGCCGCGGCTGGAACAAGGACCACGGTTGGGGCAATGGCGCCGAGGGCGACGCGCGCATCCTTGACGGCACCCTTGCTGTCGAGCGTCAGGCTGACACCGGCGCTCACTACTGCGATATCCATTTCGGTCCGGGGAATGAACCGCAAGTAGGCGTCACCGGACTTTGGCGGGCGCTTTGGCAGAATGATGGATTCGATGATCTCACCCTTCTTGAGCGAGGTCTTGCCTGGAGAAACCGGGATCTGCTCCACCGGAACGGTACGCTTGCCCTTGGGACCGACAATGACGGCCTTGGCGGCCGCCGCGATCATGGCCGGCACACTGTCGGCTGCTGGAGATGCGTTGCACAGATTGCCAACCATGGTGCAGCGGCCCTGAACCTGCTTCGACCCAATCAGGTTTGTTGCCTCGACGACACCCGGCCAGGCTTTCCTGACAGCCGCGTTTTCGCCCAGTTCGGCACCCGAGACCGCCGCCCCGATCTGAAATCCGGTAGCCAGCTTTTTGATGTCCTTCATCGCCTTGATGCGCTTGATATCGACAACGAGATCGGGCTCGATAAAGCCGCCTTTCATGCGGACCAGGAGATCGGTGCCGCCGGCGAGGACGTAGGCTGCGCCCTTCTCTTTCGCCATCAATGTTGCTGCTTCCTTGGTAGTCGCTGGTGCTTCATATCGCATGTGTGAATTCACTCTTCGCTTGACGACTGAAATAACAATCCGTGGCTCTTCTAGTACGTTCCGCAGGTCAAAATCCAGTGCCGACTGGGCGGCGCGGCTATGAGATATCCCTCACGGCTTTCAGGGCGCCGTAAAGCGCCTTGTAGCGGGGATAAACATCGCGTTCATAGGCGGCGGTGATCCTTGCATCCGGTTCGATGACCGTCTTGCGCCGCACCATGGCCCGGCAACCTTCTTCGATGCTGCTGAACCTCCCGGCACCATAGGCAGCCAGAATGGCGCATCCCAATGCCGGAGCGTCCGCAACTTCGGTCAGTTCAATGGGGGCGCCAATGGTGTCGGCGTGGATTTGCAGCCACAGCGGGGAATTGGTGGCGCCACCTGCCAGAACGATGCGTTTGGGTTCGAAGGCGTCGCCGAAATTATCGATGATCAACCGCGTGCCGAGGCAAATACTCTCGATAATCGCGCGAAAAACATGGGCGGGCGTGTGTTTGAGCGTCAGGCCGGTAATGGCGCCGCGTGAGTGGGCATCGGTATAAGGTGTGCGGTTGCCCTGGAAATGGTCGAGAACAAGCAGGCCTTCCGCACCGGGAGGCAACGCTTTGGCACCCTGATTAAGAACCTCGAAGCTGGTTTCGGCCGCAAAATGCCGTTTGAACCAGGCAATGACCGAACCGGTCGAGGTCTGGCCACCCTCGATCATGGGCTTTCCGGGGTAAACCGCATCCATGTAGGTGCCCCAAACGCCGGGCTTGTGCACGGGTTTCGCCGCAATGCCGAGGTGCAAATGCGAGGAACCGGTGATGAGGGCCATTTCGCCCGGTTCGGTGACGCCAAGGCCGATGACGCCGATGAAGGCATCGGCTCCACCCTGCACCACGGGAATACCTGCCATGAGCCCCAGATGTTCGGCGGCTCTCGGGGTCAGGGGGCCGATGACATCGCCAGGAGCCAGTACGTCCGGGGGCCACTTTTCGGCAAGGTCGTCGAGGCCGAGGGACTTGAGCAAGCTATGAGGCTTGCCACCATGCTGGGTCTGGTAGTGCCAGCGCACCGCCATATTGTCGAGCGAGCCAACCCACCGCCCGGTCAGCCGCAGATTGATGTAGTCCTGATACTCCCCGATCATCGCAGCGCTGTTGTAGATCTCTGGCTGATGCGTCTTTATCCACAGCGCCTTGGGGATCATCCACTCGGCGGATACCGGCCCCGAGCCGGCCCCGTTGACGCGTAGTGCGGCATCTTTGGTTGCCGCAACGCGATCCGCCTCGGCGGCCGAGCGCACGTCCATCCAGATCATGCAGGCGCGAAGCGGATTGCCGTTCTTGTCGAGGGCAAGCACCGAGCAGCAGGTTGTATCGACGCAGACCGAGATGATGTCGGCAGCGGCAACGCCCGCCTTCGCCATGGTGCCCTTGACCGACGCCGCCATGCCGTTCCACCAGTCCAGCGGGTTCTGCTCTGCCCATGATGGTTGGGGGAAGTCGGTTTTGTAGGGTGTCGCGTGCGATCCCAGCGGCCGGCCTTCGAGATCGAAGACAAAGGCCCGGATACCTTCCGTTCCGCCATCGATGCCGATCACGCAGGACATGGTTTCGCTCCCTCGTCAATGCCGCAGCGCATTGTGCATGGCATGCCGGAATGCGCAATTGCTTTCCACGCGCTTGACTGGGCTCGCCGGGCGATGGAAGAGTCCGCCGATCGCAGGCGGGAGACGTAGTGTGGTTTTTGATTTTCTCGGCAACCGGCGCAAGGCCGTTATCGCCATGGCTCATCTTGGCGCGTTGCCGGGTTCTCCGCTCTATGACCGCAAAGGCGGTACGGCAAAGCTCATCGACGATATCGCCGGTGATATCGCCAAGCTGCAGGCTGGCGGTGTCGATGCCATCATGTTCGGCAATGAAAACGACAGGCCCTATGTTTTCGAGGCCCCATCGGAGGGCATTGCCGCCATGACGGCGGTGATCATGGCCGTGCAGCCGATGCTCGCGGTGCCCTTTGGCGTGAACTACTTATGGGATCCCAAGGCCAGCATTGCCATCGGCGCCGTGACGGGGGCCAGTTTTGTGCGCGAAATCTTCACCGGCGTCTTTGCCTCCGATATGGGAATATGGCAGCCGGATTGCGCCGCTGCTGCGCGCCTGAGACAAAACATTGGCCGGGCCGATATGAAGATGCTGTTCAATATCAATGCCGAGTTCGCCTATTCCCTCGACCAGCGCCCGATTGAGCTTCGCGCCAAAAGTGCCGTATTTTCCTCGCTGGCCGATGCCATCCTGGTTTCGGGTCCGCTAACTGGCCAGCCGGCGAGTGCATCCGATCTTCGCAAGGTCTGCGAGGTGGTCAAGGACGTACCGGTCTTTGCCAATACCGGCGTCAATATTGATAATGTGAAGGACGTGCTTTCGGTGGCGTCCGGTATCATAATTGGCACCCATTTCAAGGTCGACGGCAATACCTGGAATCCGGTCGACGCTGAACGGGTGAAACGGTTCATGGATCATGTGGAGAGGCTGCGCTGATGGGCTATCGCATCGATCCGGAGATCGACCGGGTCTATATCGAGGAATTTCGCAAGGCGCCGATCGGGCGGCACAGTCCCGGCCTTCAGCGCATCCTCAACTCCATGCGTTACGACCCATCCGGCCGGCAGGTGATTTTGGTCTGCCGCATCCCCTTCCAGGAATGGGTGCTGGGTGAAATGCCTGCGGAAAGAGCCAGGCCGCTGGTGGTCGAGGCGGGTCCTGTCTTTCTCAGCCGGGAAGAGGCGGAATGGGAAATGTTCCGCCGCCGCTGGCTGGCCCACACCGGCGAAAACATCAATATGCCATTCAGGGACACGTGATGCTGAAGATACTGGGTTATCCCGATCGCTACAGCGTTGCGCCGGGCGAGACGATCAAGTTCATGGTATCGCTTGAGGAGGAAACTGCCTTCGATGCCCGGCTGGTGCGGGTTGTCCATGGCGACTGCAATCCGGAGGGACCGGGCCTCAAGTTCCGCGAGATTGCCCACAAGGCGAACAAGTCTTATCCGGGCCACCGGCAATCGATCGATGCCGGCTCTTACATGATTGCGTCGAAGGTTCCCGTGCTTTCCGGAAGCAGTTTTTCCTTCAGCGCCTATGTGTGGCCGACACTGCCGCAAAATCCGATGCAGACGATTGCTTCGCAATGGAATGCCAGGACCGGCTCCGGCTTCAGGATCATGGTCGATCGCGGTGCGCTGACCCTGATCGTGGCCGATGCGCAGGGCAATGCCGCGCGCCGCGCGCTGCCGCAACTGATGTTGAGGCGCAACTGGTATGAGATCAGGGTAACGGTAGACGGCAAGACGGGACGATTTAGTCTTGAACAGACACCGGTTCTGGCCAAGGCGGTAATCGCCGATGGCGGCAAGCTCGCGGGCAAGCTTAACGTATTGCCGGGAACAGCGCGGGGCATATATCTGGCGGGCACACCACAGGCTGGCGGCACTGTCGGCGAACATTTCGACGGCAAGATCGAAGCGCCCGTTTTCACGCAAGGCCGCAGGGTCATCGCGAAGTGGGATTTCTCCCGCGACATTCCAACGACGAGAGCCATCGACGTCGGCCCCGGAAAGTATCACGGCAAGCTGGTCAATTTGCCCACGCGGGCAATGAAAGGCCACAACTGGACCGGAGAAGAGCACCGCTGGACGCTCAAGCCCGAGCACTACGGAGCAGTGCATTTTCACCATGACGATCTCTATGACGCCGAATGGGAGCCGTCAGTCGAGCTCCGGATTCCAGCCGATCTCAAGAGCGGTGCCTATGCCTTGCACATATCCTCGGGTCCAAGCGACGAGACGGCAACACGCGAGGATTATCTACCATTTTTCGTGCGGCCATCGCGAAAGGTGAAAAGCCGCAATCGGGTTGCGTTCCTGGCGCCCACCTGTGCCTACATGGCCTACGCCAACCACGCCGAGCACATCACGGCGCGCGAGGCGGAGCGGACCATCGGCAGGCTCCTGCAATTCGGTCATTCCGATCTTTATATGTACGACCATCCCGAGCTTGGTGGATCGCTCTATGATTCCCATGCCGATGGATCGGGCGTAAGCATCACCAGCCGCCTGCGGCCGGTCCTGAATTTTTCGTCGCGGTATCATTCATGGCTCGGCGGCCATGGATCGGCTCTGTGGCAGTACAACGCCGATACCCATCTCTTTGACTGGCTTGACCACAAGCAGGTCGACTACGACGTGATAACCGACGAAGACCTGCACCAGGATGGCTACAAGCTGCTAAAGGACTATGATGTGATCCTGACCGGAACCCATCCGGAATACCATTCGACGGCCATGTGGGATGCAATGAAGACGTGGATCGATAAGGGCGGGCGGCTGATGTATCTTGGCGCCAATGGCTGGTACTGGCGCGTTGCCTTTCACAAGGAATTACCGGGCGTGATTGAGGTGCGCCGCGCCGAGGATGGCATCCGGACCTGGATGGCCGAGCCCGGCGAGTATCACCAGTCCTTTAATGGGGAGCTTGGCGGCTTGTGGCGCCGTGTCGGCCGGCCGCCCAACATGATTGTCGGGGTAGGTTTCATTGCCCAGGGCTTCGACACCTGCTCACACTACCGGCGTGGCGCCGACGCCGACAACCCGCGTGCTGCCTTCATTTTCGATGGAGTTCCCGACAAGATTATCGGCGATTTCGGCCTGATCGGCGGCGGAGCAGCAGGTCTTGAGCTTGATTGCATCAGCAAGTCGCTGGGATCGCCTGCCAATATTCTCCGGCTCGCGAGTTCGGAAGGGCATTCGGCACTCGTGACGCTGGTGAACGAGGAGTTCGGCGTGGTGCCGGTAAACATTGGCGGCGATCAGAACGACCGCGTTCGTGCTGACCTTGCATTTTGCGAAACACCGGCAGGCGGCGCTCTCTTTGCCACAGGATCGATATCCTGGTGCGGATCGCTCTCTCACAATACTTACGACAACAATGTCTCACGCATCACCTGGAACGTTCTGAAGCGGTTCATGGACAAATCGCCTTTCAAGGTGAACTAGACGATGCCTTCCGCCTACAAGCCGCACACGCCGGATAGCCTGAAAACCTATCTTGCTGGTATCCCAGCAGTGACCGACATCATTGGCGGAAAGGCCGATGAATTCACGGTGGAGGAGGTGGGCGACGGCAATCTGAATCTGGTGTTCAAGGTGCGCGGGCCTAAGGGCGGCATTGCCGTGAAACAGGCGCTGCCTTACGTGCGGCTGGTGGGTGAAAGCTGGCCCCTGCCTCTCTCTCGCGCCCATTATGAACACATGGCACTCAAAGAGCAGGCGCGGCTGACGGGCAATCTGGTGCCGCGGATCATTCACTACGATGAGGGCCTGGCACTCATCGCAATGGAGCTGCTGGAGCCTCACATCATCATGCGGCGCGGCATGATCGCCGGAACGGTTTATCCGCGCTTCAGCGAAGATATTTCCACCTTCATGGCGCGCACCCTGTTCTTCACCTCGGATCTCGCCCTCAAGGCCAATCAAAAGAAGGACATGATCGGCGCCTTTTCGGGAAACTGGGCACTGTGCAAGATTACCGAGGACCTGATCTTCACCGATCCCTACCGGATTGCCGAGCTCAATCGCTGGACCAGGCCCTATCTCGATACCTACGCGGCGCGCTGGCGCGAGGATGGTGATCTGAAAGTCGCGGTGTCGCGGCTCAAGTTGAAATTCCTGTCCTCGGCTGAGGCGATGATCCACGGCGACTTGCACACTGGGTCCGTGATGCTGACACCCGCTGAGACCCGCATCATCGATCCGGAATTTGCCTTCATCGGGCCGATGGGGTTCGATACTGGCGCAGTCATCGCCAATTTCCTGATCAGTTACTTCTCTCAGGACGGTCATCAGGAACATCCCCGCGCGCGCGATTCTTACCGTGAGTGGATCCTGACCTCGATCGAGGAAATCTGGATCAGGTTCAGCGAAAAATTTGTGGCGTTGTGGGAGAGTGAAGCGGCGGGAGATGCCTATCCCGTAGCGCTGTTCGAAGGGGCATCCGGCGCAAAGCGGCTGCGGGCGGAGCGGAGCGCATACATGGCAAGGCTATGGCAGGATACCCTGGGCTTCGCCGGTGCCAAGATGATCCGCCGCATTCTGGGGCTGGCGCACAACATCGATCTCGAATGGATCAAGGACGAGCGCCTTCGGGCTGTCTGCGAGGCGCGGGCATTGACCTTGGCGCGTGATCTGGTGGTCAACGCGAAAGATTATGCCGAGATCGCAGATGTCACTGCGGCAGCCCGGGCGAGACGGCGCAGAACACCGGTATTTGCCACGTAGCGAACTTCTGGAGTTGTACCGCACTGTATCACCGGAGCGGCCGGCTATTGGCTGGCGATCAGGCTGATGATCTCGAACATGACATGGGCCGCGACCATCGCCGTGATATTGTTTGGGCTATCCTTTGTCGGCATCAGGCAGACGACATCGCCGCCAATGACATTGAGGCCACGCACTGCGCGCAGCATCCTGTTGGCTTCATCGATGTTCCAGCCCGTGACCCCGGCCTCGATATTGGAAACACCCGGCGCCACCGATGGATCGAGGCAATCGAGATCGAAGGTAATGTAAAGCGGCGCATCGCCGATGCGTTTCTTGAAAATTTCGATTGCGGCGTCGGCTCCGATTTCGCGGTAGTGTTCCATGGTGATGACCTCGTAGCCGAGGTCGAGCGAAGGTTTGAGCCAGTCGCGTGTTCGGGGATTGCCGCGAATGCCGATCTGGGTGCTTCGTGTTGCATCGAGATTGCCCTGACGCACGCAATAGGCAGCCCAGTGTGCTGCTGATTTTTTGGCGCCCATCCAGTGCGGAATATTCTCGTAGGAATCGGTGTGGGCGTCAAAATGCAGTAGTGCCGCCTTGCGCCCGCCGGTGAGCTTCGCGTGTTCCCCGGCAATGGCCTGAAGTATGGCGCCGGTAATCCCATGATCGCCGCCAATCGAGACTGGCCTTGCACCGGCGGCGTCAATCTTGCGATAGAAGGCCGAAATGCGCTCGACACATTTCTCATTGTCCATCGCCTCAGGCAATGGCACATCGCCGAGATCGTTGATGCGCCGCGCCTCCCACGGCGAGAAATCGAAGGACTTGTGAAAACGCCGGTTATGCGCCGAGACATGCCGCACCGCACGCGGTCCCAGATGCTGGTCACGTTCCGTAGAGCCGTTGCCAGAGCTATGCGGTACACCGACGAGGGCAATATCTGTATGGGCGGGATCAGGATCGTGCGGGCAACGGAAGAGAGTGGGAACGCCCCACCAGTAAAGCGTTTCCATCATCATGGCATCGGTGCTGTCATCATTCATGCGGCTGACCTCGCGAGTTGTTGAGGCCGTTCATAACACGGCGCTGATCGATTCCTGAAGCTGATGGCCAAATATTGCATTGAATGCCATGATTTTGCCCGGCTGAGGCGCTTTGTGCCGGAAATGACAATTTCACGCCGCGATCACCGGATCGATTTTCTGCGCGGAGCAGCGCTGGTTTCGATCTTTGTCAATCACGTGCCCGGCAACATCTGGGAGCAGGTGACCCACAAGAACTTCGGCTTCTCAGATGCTGCCGAGGTTTTCGTACTACTTGCGGGATACGCCTCGGCCTTCGCCTATTTTGCGGTTTACGAGAATGGTGCCCCTTTGACTGCCGCACTGAAGGCCGTGAAACGTGCCGGTGTGCTGTACATGAGCCATGTGGTGACGACGCTTCTAGGGATTGCCCTGTTCTGTGCCGCCGCGGTGTGGTTTGCGGAACCGGCCTATCTGGACGACAGCATTGTCTACGTGCACCTCAAACCTTTTTTTGCCGATCCGGTGCGCGGCATGATCGGCCTCGTGGTGCTTGGTCATCAGCTTGGCTATTTCAATATCCTCTCGATGTACATGGTGATCCTGCTGATGGTGCCGGCCATGCTGTGGCTCGCGGTGCGCGGCCTCCACATCCTGCTGGCGGTATCCATTGTGTTGTGGCTTGCGGCCGGCGTCTTCACCATCGATATGCCGAACTATCCCCTGGAGGGAGGATGGTTCTTCAATCCATTTGCCTGGCAGTTGTTGTTTGTCGTGGGACTTGTGCTCGGCATCAGGTCACGCCGCGGCGAGGGGCTGGTTCTTCCACGCCCAGTCCTAATCGCGGCAGCCCTCTACTGTCTCGCAGCGGCTGTATGGGTCAGGTTCGATCTGTGGAGCTGGCAGCCGGCCATGCCAAAGGAATGGTGGTGGGCGCATCACTTCTACATGTTCGACAAGACCTATGTGTCGGTGCCGCGCCTGCTGCATGTCCTGGCGTTGGCAGCGATTGTCATGATGCCGCCCTGGAGCGAATGGATGCGCAGGATTCCGGCATCGAATTTCCTCACGGCCATGGGCCGGCATTCCTTGCCGGTATTCTGTGCTGGTTCCTTGCTGGCCATGGCCGGAACAATTCTCCGCCATGAGATAGGCGGCGGGCCGGCGCAGGACACTCTCATTGTTGCCAGCGGAATCTGCCTTCTGGCGCTGCTTGCGCGATATCTCGATGGTGATAGCCACCGTCCCGGCAAGCAGCCGGAACGCGTTAACCGGCACGTTCCGGAAATGCTCTAGCGATCGCCGCGGCATTTGCGGCAATAACGCCGCGCTCTGTAATGAGGCCAGTCACGTACTTGGCGGGCGTCACATCGAAAGCAAAGTTTGCAACCGGCGATCCCGGAGCAATGATGCTGACCGTTTCAATGCGTCCGTCCCGGGTAAGCCCGGTCATTTCCGCCACCTCGTCTGGTGAACGCTGTTCAATCGGTATTTCGGCAACGCCATCCTGCACGGTAAAATCAATCGTCGGTGATGGCAGGGCCACGTAAAACGGCACGTCATTGTCATGCGCGGCGAGCGCCTTGAGATAGGTGCCGATCTTGTTGCATACATCCCCGCGGGCAGTCGTGCGGTCGGTTCCCACGATCACCATGTCGACCTGGCCATGCTGCATCAAATGTCCGCCGGTATTGTCGGGGATGACCGTATGCGGGACGCCATGATGCCCAAGCTCCCATGCTGTGAGCGAAGCACCTTGATTGCGGGGGCGTGTTTCATCGACCCAGATATGAACCGGGATGCCCGCCTCGTGTGCCATGTAGATGGGAGCGGTCGCCGTGCCCCAGTCCACGGTGGCAAGCCAGCCGGCATTGCAGTGTGTAAGAATATTGACCGCCTCTCCGGATCCCTTTGACGCTGCAATCTCCCGCACCAGAACCAGCCCGGCGCGGCCAATGGCCTTGTTGATCTCGATATCTTCGTCGCAGATTTCGCCGGCCC
>JANMMJ010000162.1:0-4535 GCA_031373255.1 Hyphomicrobiales bacterium | reverse complement strand
TATGTCGAGGCGGCATTTGCTGCGCCAGGCAGCGCTATTACCTTGATCGTGCGCGACAAGCCGCTCGCCGCGACCGTCACCACCATGCCTTTCGTTTCCCACAATTACAAACGCTAGAGGAAGCATCATGCCTGTCAAATACACCAAGGATCACGAGTGGATTAAGCTTGATGGCGGCATCGCCACGGTTGGCATCACCGATCACGCACAGGCGCAATTGGGTGATGTGGTGTTTGTGGAGCTTCCGGCAGTGGGCAAGAAAGTGAAGAAGGGCGGCGAAGCGGCGGTAGTCGAAAGCGTCAAGGCGGCCAGCGAGGTCTATGCTCCGGTCACCGGTGAGGTTGTAGCCGTGAACGATGAATTGACCGGCGATCCGGGCCTCGTCAACCGCGCCGCCGAAGGCGAAGCCTGGTTCATGAAGGTGAAGATCGCCAACCCGTCCGAACTCGACGACCTCATGGACAAGGCCGCCTACGACAAATTTGCCGAATCCTGATCCTCCGCCTTCGCAGTGAGGATTGAATAATAACGGAGTATCCCATGTCCGCCCGCCCGACCCTTGCCGAACTAGAACCCGGCGCAAATTTCATTCCACGTCATATCGGACCAAATGAAACCGAAACCCGCGAGATGTTGCGCAGCCTCGGCTCGGACTCGCTCGAGGATTTCATTGCGAAGGTCGTGCCCGAAAACATCAGGGTCAAGCGCCAGCTTGATCTCAAGCCCGCCATGGCCGAGCGCACCGCCTTGTCATATCTGCGCCGCATGGCGGAGCGCAACGAGGTATTCACCTCGATGATCGGCATGGGCTATTACGGCACCGTCACGCCAAAGGTCATCCTGCGCAACGTGCTGGAAAACCCCGGCTGGTATACGGCTTATACACCCTACCAGGCCGAAGTGAGCCAGGGCCGCCTCGAGGCTTCGCTGAACTTCCAGCAGATGGTGATTGACCTGACCGGCCTCGAACTTGCCAGTGCCTCGCTCCTCGATGAAGGGACCGCCGCTGCTGAGGCGATGGCCATGGCGAGGCGCGTGGTGAAATCCACTGCCAATACGTTCTTCGTCGACCGCGACACCCATCCCCAAACCATAGGTGTGGTGGAAACACGGGCACGCGCCTTTGGCTTTGATCTTGTGATTGGCGATCCAGCCAGGGATCTGAAACCGGAGCAGGTGTTTGGCGCCTTGCTGTCCTATCCGGGATCGTCAGGCGAAGTGCGCGATTATCGAGGCGTGATCGACAGGTTACATGGTGCTGGTGCCCTTGCCATCATGGCGACCGATCTCCTGGCGCTTGCGCTGTTGACGCCACCCGGCGAACTTGGTGCCGATATTGCCATTGGCTCATCCCAGCGCTTCGGCGTGCCGATGGGCTATGGCGGGCCGCACGCTGCCTTCTTTGCCACCCGTGAAGAGCACAAGCGCGCCGTGCCCGGCCGCATCATTGGTGTCTCGGTCGATAGTGCGGGGAACCGCGCTCTCCGCATGGCTATGCAGACGCGTGAGCAGCATATCCGCCGCGAAAAAGCCACCAGCAACATCTGTACGGCCCAGGTGCTGCTTGCCGTGATCGCCTCCATGTTCGCTGTCTATAACGGGCCAAAGGGCATTCGCAAGACGGCGGAACGCACCCACCGCATGGCGGAGATATTTGCCGCAGCGGTGAAAAGTTTCGGCTTCGAGGTCAAGACCAGGGTGTTCTTCGATACCGTCACCGTTCACGTGCCGGGCCGCGCCCATCAGCTTCATGCCAGGGCGCGGGAAAAACGCATCAACCTCCGCTATGTCGATGCCAATCATCTCGGTGTCTCCTTCGATCAGTCAACCCGCCGCCAGGAATTGGAACGCCTGTTGACCGTCTTCAAGACCGACGCGCTGGAGCGCCTGAAGATTGACGATATTGACAAGCGGCTGAAGGACATCATTCCGGAAGCCTTGAAGCGCACCTCAAGCTATCTCACGCACCCCGTCTTCGAGATGTATCACTCGGAAACCGAGATGCTTCGCTATCTTCGCCATTTGCAAGCCAAGGATGTTGCACTTGATCGCAGCATGATCCCGCTGGGCTCATGCACCATGAAGCTCAACGCCACCTCCGAGATGATCCCGGTGACGTGGCGCAATTTCGCTCTGCTCCATCCTTTCGCGCCGCTGGAGCAGGCCCAGGGCTATCAGCAGCTCTTCGAGGAACTCGAAGCCATGCTCGCCGAGATTACCGGCTTCGACGCCGTGTCGCTGCAGCCCAACGCCGGCAGCCAGGGCGAGTATGCCGGACTTCTCGCCATTCGCGCTTTCCACGCTGCCGAAGGCCAGGTTGACCGGGACGTATGCCTCATTCCGATTTCGGCCCATGGCACCAATCCTGCTTCTGCCGTGATGGCCGGCATGAAAGTTGTCGTGGTTGCCTGTGACGACAATGGCAATGTCGATGTCGATGACCTGCGCGCCAGGGCGAAAGAGCACGCGGAAAGCCTCGCCGCACTGATGATAACCTATCCGTCAACGCATGGCGTTTTTGAATCGGCCATCAAGGATATCTGCGCCATCGTTCATGAGTACGGCGGCCAGGTCTATCTCGACGGGGCCAATCTCAATGCCCAGGTCGGCCTCGTGCGCCCGGCTGAATTGGGTGCCGATGTCTGCCACATGAACTTGCACAAGACCTTCTGCATTCCCCATGGCGGCGGCGGCCCGGGTGTTGGCCCGATTGGCGTCAAGGCGCATCTTGCGCCGCATCTGCCGGGCCATCGCGTCGTGTCTGGCGTCAATCCGGCCGCCGGTCAGGATCAGAAGACTGGCCAGGTTTCGTCAGCACCATGGGGTTCGGCTTCGATCCTGCCGATCTCGTGGATGTATGTTGCGATGATGGGCGGTGAGGGCCTGCGCCGTGCCACCATCATGGCGATCCTCAATGCCAACTACATTGCCCGGCGTCTCGCACCGCATTTCCCCATCGTATACACCGATGCCAACAGTTTTATCGCCCACGAATGCATCATCGACCTGCGCTGGCTCAAGGAGCGCACCGGCCTGACCGTCGAAGATGTGGCCAAGCGGCTCGTCGACTACGGCTTTCATGCGCCCACAATGTCTTTCCCGGTTGTCGATACATTGATGATCGAACCCACCGAATCCGAGGGCAAGCGCGAGCTGGATCGGTTTTGCGATACCATGATCGCCATCAGGCAGGAAATTGCCGAGGTGGAGGAGGGCCGGGCGGATCGCACCGACAATGCCCTGAAGAATGCCCCCCACACCCACAAGCTCCTGCTGGGTGACTGGACCAAGCCCTACTCAAAGGAAAAGGCTTTCTTCCCGCTCAAGGGCCATGTTCATGACAAGTATTGGCCCCCCGTCGGCCGGGTCGACAACGTCTTCGGCGATCGCAACCTGGTCTGCACCTGCCCGCCCATGGCGAATTATATGGAGGCGGCGGAGTAGGCGGCGCGCCCACGCAGTTTTGTATTTGACAGGGGCAAAAAATTCTGACTAGTCTGACTAGTCAGAATTGGAGTGGAAATGAACAAGCATGATCGCACTTGGTCACTCCAGGAGGCCAAGGCGAAGTTCAGCGAAGTTGTGCGCCTGGCCCAAAGCGAAGGCCCACAGACCGTTACCGTTCACGGCAAGCCGGCCGTTGTCATCGAAGCGGTAGCGGACAAGGTGGTCGCAGGCGAAGAGTTGACTGGCAGGGATTTTGTTCAGGCTCTTGGTACCGGACACAAATTTGATCTGGACCTTCCCGAGCGGCCCGCTGACGGAGAGTTCAGGGACGTCAAGCTTTGAGGCGCTGGCTCTTTGACACCAACGTGATTTCCGAAACGCGTCGTCCAAAGCCCTCAGCGGTGGCATTCGCATGGATCGAGTCGCTCACACGCGATCAAATCTGCACAGCCTCGGTGGTGCTTGCAGAGCTGCGCTATGGTGCTTTGATTTGCCGGAACGAAATGCTGCAGTCCGAAATTCAGTCATGGATCGATCTGGCAGTGAGGCCCTGGTTCAAGGGTCGTATCTATGAAGCGGACGAACAGGCCCTTTTGAGCTGGCGCATTCTGGCCCGCCAGCGCCAGCGGGCGCGGGAATCCGCTCCGCCTGTCGATCTGCTCCTGGCCGCAATCGCCCGCAACAATGAGCTTGGTGTTGCAACGCGCGATGTGAAGCCCTTCATCGGAACAGGCGTCCCGGTCCTCAACCCCTGGACTGGCGAAAGCTTCAACGGCGCATGAAAAAGCCCGGCGCGAGGGCCGGGCGTTGTTGTCATTGCGGGATGGCTGGGCTCAGTTCAGCCTTGCTTTCACAGCCTCGATCGACTCGTCGATCAGCGAGGCCCCTTTGGCGCCTTTCATTGCATCGCCGGCCAGTTGCGTGGCCGCGGCGATGGCGATTTCGGTTGCGGTGGCGCGCACTTCCTTGACGGCTGCGGCTTCCGCCTGGCCGATCTTCTGCTCGGCCTGGCGGGTCCGGCGTGCCAATGTCTCTGTGAGCTTGCTGCGCGATTCCGCAATATAGGCTTCCGCCTCGCGCTTGGCCTG
>JANMMJ010000099.1:0-16025 GCA_031373255.1 Hyphomicrobiales bacterium | reverse complement strand
CTCGATGGTGGTTGGTTCGGCGATGAAAAAATCGTCGAGTGTGGGGCGGATGAGCGTTGCCGCCTCCTTTGCGTCAGTTCCTTCCACGTCCAGCCAGCGGGTGAAATCTTCCGGAGCGATGACGGCGGGCATGCGATCGTGAATCGGCGCTACGGTGGCGTTGGGCCCCGTGGTGATGATCGCAGCGGACTCGAGTTCCGAACCATCGGCGCCCTGCCAGTGTTCCCAGATTCCGGCGAAGGCAAAGAGCGAAAAATCCGGGCGATGAATGTGGAAGGACTGCTTGCGGCCCGGCACTTCGCCTTTCCACTCGTAGTAGCCATCGGCGGGAATAAGGCAGCGGCGGCGCTTCATGGCATTGCGGAAGGACGGTTTCTCCAGCACGGTTTCGCCACGGGCATTGATCAGCGGCTTGCCGGGGGTGACTTCCTTGACCCATGACGGAATGAGGCCCCAGCGCACCAGAACGAAATGGCGCTCGCCGCGCTCGGCACGGACAATGGCAATGGGACTGGCGGGTGCCACATAGGGACGCGGCGGGAAATTCGGCCTTTCGAGATACTGGATGAGCGCCCGGGTTTCCTCCGGGCTGCTCCTGAAGCTATAAAGTCCACACATGAGGGAAATCTAGCGCAAGATGGATGAAGCACAAAACTGGCCGAAGCTTGGCGTTTCGGCCTGCGTGTGGCGCGATGGCCGGGTGCTGGTGATCCAGCGCGGCAAGCCGCCGGTCATCGGCGCATGGAGCCTTCCAGGCGGGCATGTGGAACCGGGCGAGCCGTTGCGCGCGGCGGCGGCGCGGGAACTCCTGGAAGAAACCGGGGTCGGCGCCGATATCGGCCGTCTTGTCGATGTGGTCGACGTCATCCGGCGCGACGCAATGTCGGGTGTTGTTACGGTTCACTATGCAGTGGTGTGTTTCACCGGGCTTTGGCAATCGGGCGAAGCGGCAGCGGCAAGCGACGCCATGGCGGTGCGCTGGGCTTTCCCCGAAGAGCTGACCGGTCTCGATTTCACGCCCGGCGTGCTTGAGGCCATCGCGAAGGCACGCCAATTGCTGGGGGTTTGAGACAAATGCCGCATTACCCGTTAACCTTTTCTTCAGTAACGAGTCGAGCCTGGCCGATCATCTGCTAAGCTATTTTCGCACTCTCCCGCAGGTGGGACAGGGGCCAGTGCCGACAGACGTTAACGAGAACAACAAATCATGCAGAAATATGCCGCTCAGAGAGCGACCTACCGCGATGCTACAGAAGAGAAGCACGCTGCTCTCCGGTATATTCTCGATGCGTGGGAAGAGGCCGTCTACGACGGGCTCGATCCAGATTGCCTGGCGACGGCTGCGATATTCGCAGCGCTTTCCGACATGATCGCCACCTATGGCGAAGAACCGGTGGCCGATATGTGCGCGCGCCTGCCAGAGCGCATCCGCATGGGCGAGTTCACGGTTTCCAAGACGAAGCAGTAGGCTTCAGCGCGTCAGCGCATCGAAGATCAGCAGGAAGCCGAAGGCGGCTATGGCAACGCCCGCCCAATGATTGACACGGTCAACCCAGATTGCCGACAGCCTGTTCCTGACCAGCGTGACAACGCCGCTGACGATGGCCCACCACGCAAGACTGCCAATGGCCACACCGGCGACTGCAATGGCCGGACGATAAGGTCCTGCTGCAAGGTTGAGCTCCGGGCCGAGACTTGAGAACAGGGCGAGCATGCCAAAGAGCGTTGCCGGATTGGTGATGGTGAGAACCAGCGTGTCGGCAATGCGGCGGCCGGAAACCGGCTGGGGACCGGCGCGCATCCTGTCCACATCGATGTGAGAACGGGCCAGCATGATGCCGACGGCAACCAGCAGCGTGCCGCCAATCAGGCCAAGCGCCAGCGCATAGGTGCGCACCAGCGATTCCACCTCGCGGATGCCGAAGGCGGCCACGGCGGCAAAGGCGGCGTCACCGATGACGGACCCCAGGCCCGCGGCCACGCCCGGCAGAAAGCCGCGCTCCAATGTGGTGCGCATGACGATCAGGTTGATCGGGCCAATGGGTGCCGCAACCGCCACGCCGATGGCAATCGCCAGAACGACGATTGACAGATCCATGCCGTCAGAGATCGACGACGGTGCGGCCGCGTACCTTGCCCTCGACGATCTGCGCGGCGATCCTCGGCACGTCACCCAAGCCGACATGGGTGGTGAGCGAGTCGAGAACCCGGAGATCGAGATCCTTGGCGATGCGGCGCCAGGCCTGCAGGCGCCGTGCAATCGGACAGGTGACGGAGTTGATGCCGATGAGCCGGACGCCGCGCAAAATGAAGGGCGCCACGGATGTCGGGAGGTCCATGCCTCCTGCCAGACCACAGGCAGCAACCGTGCCTTCGGCATGGATCTGCGACAGGACATTGGCCAGCGTTACCGAGCCCACACTATCAACCGCACCGGCAAAGCGGCTCTTGGCCAAGGGCTTAACGGGCGTGTTAAATTCATTGCGATCGATCACGATCTGCGCGCCGATCGACCTGAGATAAGGCTCCTCCGCCATGCGGCCGGTCGAAGCGGCAACCCGGTAGCCGAGCTTTGCCAGAATGGCGATGGCAATGGAGCCGACGCCACCTGCCGCACCGGTGACCAGCACATCGCCGCTCTCGGGTTTCACGCCTTCGAATTCGAGCGCCATGATGCAGAGCATGGCGGTGTAGCCGGCAGTTCCCACAGCCATTGCCTGGGACGTCGTCATGTTGGGCGGCAGCGGCACCAGCCAGTCGCCCGGCACGCGGGCCAGCTTGCCATAACCGCCATGATGGCTTTCGCCCACACCCCAGCCATTGAGAATGACCTTGTCGCCGGGCTTGTAGCCCTTGTGCGTCGAGGCCTGCACGGTTCCGGCAAAGTCAATGCCCGGAATGAGCGGGAATTTCTTGATAATCGGGGCCTTGCCGGTGATGGCGAGGCCATCCTTGTAGTTAATGGTGGAATGCTCGACCTTAACGGTTACGTCGCCCTCCATCAGATTTTCTTCCGGGAACTCCTTGCGGCTGATGCTGTGGCCCTTGTCGGCGCGATCGATCACGATGGCTTCAAAGCTGGTCATTCTTCATCCTGTGTTTCTGGGTCTGGTGAAAAGGGTTTCGACAAATTCAACCGGCTGGCCCGCCGCCTCTCCGAGGATCTCGTCCTCCCACATAACACGGCGGCCGCGCACAAATGTGCCCTTCGGCCAGCCGGTGACTGTCCTGCCGGCATAGGGAGTCCAGCCGCAGCGGCTGGCAATCCAGCTGTTCTCGATGGTGCGCTTGTGACCGAGATCGACGATTGTGAGGTCGGCGTCATAACCTTCGGCGATTCGGCCCTTTCGCGACATGCCGAAAATGCGCTGGGGACCGTGGCTGGTGAGATCGACAAAACGCTCGATTGAGAGGCGGCCCTGGCTCACATGATCGAGCATCACGGGCACGAGAGTCTGCACGCCCGGCATGCCTGAAGGGGACTGTGGATAGGGCTTGGCCTTTTCCTCCAGCGTGTGCGGCGCGTGATCGGAACCAAGGACATCGACAAGGCCAGATGCAACGGCGGCCCACAGGGCTTCGCGATGATGGGCCTCGCGGACCGGCGGGTTCATCTGGATGAGACTGCCCAGTTCGGCATAATCTTCGGCAGAAAAGGTGAGGTGATGGGGAGTCGCTTCGACGGTTGCGACATCCTTCCTTGCGGCGAGCAATGGCAATTCGTCGGCGGTCGACACATGCAGGACATGGATGCGCTTTCCTGTGCGCCTGGCAATACGGAGCAATCGCTCGGTGCACAGGCGGGCGGCTTCGGCGTCGCGCCAGACCGGATGGCTCTCGGGCTTACCCGGGATACGCTCGCTCTTGCGGGAAAGCAGCCGCATCTCGTCTTCACTGTGGAAGGCGGCGCGGCGGGTAATATGCGACAGGACGCGCGCCACACCCTCATCATCATCGACGAGAAGATCGCCGGTCGACGATCCCATGAATACTTTTACGCCAGCGCAACCGGGGAGATGCTCGAGAATCGCGAGTTCCTCCGCGTTGGTCTGGGTGGCGCCAATATAGAAGGCGAAATCGCAATACATGCGATTGGTGGCGCGCCGCACCTTGTCGGCAAGTGCCGCTTCGGTAACGGTAGTGGGGTCGGTGTTGGGCATTTCGAAAATGGCCGTGACACCGCCAAGAATGGCTGCCCTGCCCCCGGTTTCGAGATCTTCCTTGTGTTCAGCACCAGGCTCACGCAGATGAACCTGGCTGTCGATCACACCGGGAAGGATGTGAAGGCCAGCACAATCGATGATTTCGGCGGCCTTGTCGAATTGGCCAATCCCGGCAATGCGGCCATCGCTGATCGCGACGTCACGCTCGCCCTTGCCGTCATGATTGACGACAATGCCGCCCTTGAGGATTGTGTCGAAGGCCACCGGATCATCCTTGAATGTGTGCTCAGGCATTCGTAAATGTTGGGGTCCGGATACGCAACAGCCATGACCGCCCCGCCCTTTTCGCTGCATCGCCTGCCAGACCGCTCGATCATCGCCATCGAGGGGGCTGAAGCCGAAGGTTTCCTGCAGGGCCTGGTGACAGCGGATGTAACGGGTTTGCAGCCCGGCGAGGCGCGCTATGGCGCGTTGCTGACCCCACAGGGCAAAATCCTGTTCGATTTCTTCATGGTGCGGACAGCGGCAGGATTTCTGGTCGATTGCGGGGCGGAACAGCGCGACGAACTGATCAAGCGCCTGGCATTCTACCGGCTGCGGGCAAAACTGGCGATCACCGCGCGGGACGATCTGTCCGCCGGTGTGTCGCAAGGCGCGCCTGCCGCGCCGCTGCACTATGCGGATCCCCGTTACCCGGGGCTCGGCTACCGGGTCATTGCGCCCACCGGCGAGATCAAGCAACTGGACGGCACGGATTACCGGACCGCACGAATCGCAGCGGGGATCGCGGACTCGGCCGAGATCGGTTCAGGGCAGATGTTCCCGCATGAAGCCAATTTCGACCAGCTCAATGGCGTGAATTTCAGCAAGGGCTGCTATGTGGGGCAGGAAGTCGTGTCGCGCATGGAGCACCGCGCCACGGCGCGCTCGCGCATCTGTCCTGTCGCGTTTGACGCGATGCCCGCCGAGGGAAACGGAGAGATTGTCGCGGGCGGGAAGCCCGTTGGGACCTTGCTGGCGGTGGACGGCCTGCAGGGACTGGCGCTCGTGCGGCTCGACCGGGTGGCCGATGCCGTGTCAGCAAATCTGGAATTGCTGACAGGCGATGTCAGGGTTCATGTTAAAAAGCCGCCGTGGGCTGAATTTGACATTGCCGGAGCTTGAAACTTGGGTTGGGAACATTCGCTGATTGAACATGCGGACGGCAAGCACCGCTGCGGCTGGTGCGGCACCGATCCGTTCTATACCGCCTATCACGATGATGAATGGGGCGTGCCCGAATACGACTCGCGCGCACTTTTCGAGAAGCTTCTGCTCGATGGATTTCAGGCGGGACTGTCGTGGATCACCATCCTGCGCAAGCGCGAGTCGTTCCGCCAGGCTTTCGATGGCTTCGATCCGCACATCATGGCGCGCTATGACGCGGCGAAACTGGCAGCGCTCATGGAGAATACCGGGATCGTGCGCAACCGGGCGAAAATCGCGGCGAGCGTGACCAATGCACAGGCCTATCTGGCGATACCGGATTTCTCGGCCTATCTGTGGGACTATTTCGACGGCATGCCGCTCAACAACAGCTTTCGCGAATTGGAGCAGGTTCCGGGCGCCACACCGCTGGCCGAGAAGATTTCGAAGGACCTGAAGAAGCGCGGCTTCAATTTTTGCGGACCCACCATCGTTTATGCCTTTCTCCAGGCCTGCGGACTGGTCAACGATCATCTCACCGGCTGCCATCGCCATGAACCGGTCAAGGCGCTGATTCGCTGATGGCGCGCGCCTGGCAAAGAATGCTTTCCGGGCGGCGGCTTGATCTTCTCGATCCCTCACCTCTCGATATCGAAATCGAAGATATCGCGCATGGGCTTGCCCGCGTGGCGCGATGGAACGGCCAGACCATGGGACCGCACGCCTTCTCGGTGGCCCAGCATTCACTGCTGGTCGAGCGCATCTGCGTGCATCTCAATCCGGATTTCGGGCAGGCGGAACGGCTAATGGCGCTGCTGCACGATGCGCCGGAGTATGTCATCGGCGACATGATCTCGCCGTTCAAGGCGGCGCTGGGACTTGACTACAAGGCTTTCGAACACCGGCTTCTGGCCGCCATCCACATCCGCTTTGGATTGCCACCGTCAGCACCCGCGGCCGTGACCAGGCACATCAAGGGTGCGGATCGCATTGCGGCTTATGTTGAAGCAACACAGCTGGCCGGATTTGAAGTGAAGGAAGCGGCAAAAATTTTTGGCGCCCCAAAGATTTCCGGCGACGGGGCAAAGAAGCTGTTTCACCTCGAACCGCTTGCGCCCGGCGATGCACAGGCCTCATATCTCAAGACCTTCAAGAAGCTCGCGTGAACCTGCCATGATCATCGTCTGTCCCCTCTCGCACGTACAAAGGCTGGTCGATGAACACGGGGTGGGCCGGGTCGTGAGCCTGCTCGGACCCGAGACAGCGCACCGCAGGTTCTCCGGAATTGGCGATGACCGGCACCTCAAACTGACATTCCATGACATCATCGAACCGATGGACGGGTTTTCGGCACCGCGGACCGCCGATACGGAGCGGCTGGTCAGCTTCGTCGAAAGCTGGGAACGCGATTCGCCCATGCTCATTCATTGCTGGGCCGGGATCAGCCGCTCTACCGCATCGGCCTTCATCGCCATGTGCATGCTGCGGCCACAGGCGGACGAGGCAGAGATTGCCCAGGAACTGCGCAATGCCTCCGCATCCGCCACACCCAACCGGCTTATCGTTTCCTTTGCCGACAATCTGCTGGGACGGAACGGGCGGATGGTATCGGCGATCGACGGCATCGGGCGCGGCGCCGATGCATTCGAGGGAAAGCCGTTCATCCTGAAACCCTAACGGTGGGCATACTCCCAATAGAGTTCGCGCGCCTTGTGATACATGGGACCCGGCTGCAAGTGACGGGTTTCGACGCGGGTGCAGGGCTGGACCTTGCCGTAATTGCCGGTTGAGAAGACTTCATCGGCTTCGCAGAATTCGCGCCAGGTAAGCGAGCGTTCATGGACTGTGACGCCCGCCTTGCGGAGCAAGACAATGATGCGCTGCCGGGTGATGCCATTGAGGAAAGTGCCGTTGGGAACCGGCGTGTGCGCGGCGCCATCCTTCACCATCCAGATGTTTGCCGTGGCCAATTCCGAAACATTGCCGAGCGGATCGAGCATGACGCCATTTTCGAAGCCACGGGATTTTGCCTCGCGCATTGCGCGGGCGGAATTGGGATAATGGCAGGCCGCCTTGGCATCGGTCGGGGCATACTCATATGACGGGCGGCGGAAGGGGGAACAGGTGACCGAGAAGCCTTTGGGTTCCGGCATGGGCGAGTCATAGACCGATACCGAGAACTGGGTGGTTTCCGGATCGACATCGACGAAGCCATCGGCCGCCCAAAACATGGGCCTGAGATAAAGTGCTGACTCTTTTGGAAACTTGGCAATGCCTTCGCGGATGAGTTCCTCGATTTCGCCAGCGGACTTGACGATCTTGAGGCCGAAAGATTCAGCCGAGCGCACGGCGCGCTGGCAATGCTGATCGAGATCAGGCGTGGTTCCTTCAAAGGCGCGGGCACCATCGAAAATGCAGGAGCCGAGCCATGGCGCATGAGTCATGGGGCCCATGATCATGGGATTGCCCTCATGCCACTTGCCATCGTACCAGGTCCAGGATTTTCCGGTGGTTTCTTTCCAGGCCATTGCACACCCTATCGGTTGAGACTGCACAAAAAATTAGAGCGCCGTAGCGGCGCCCTTGGTACACCAGATTTGGCCGCCGATCACGTATCAGAATAGAAAATGTGGCGGCCGATCTTGATGAGTTTCTTCATGCTGCGCGACCACTTCGGCGTCACGTAATCGGCATGATAGTTGGTTGCGGCACTCAAGACCTTGACCGAACGATCACCCGCAAGCGCCCGTTGAGCAACCCGCTTCGACCGGCTCCAGGCTTCGGCGCTTCTCACATCATCCGGCAGGCCGTCACAGGCGAAGGAGAACTGGCAGGAATTGCGCCTATCGGACCCCTGATAGACAACGCCGCAAATGGTCTTTGGATAGTTGGGATCGCGGGTGCGGTTGAGGATGACCTTGGCGACGGCAAGCTGGCCAAGTTCGGACTCGGAGCGGGCTTCGAAATAGACGGCGCGGGCGAGGCAGTTTTCCTCGGCAACACGGACGCGGCGCTGAGCAATGACCTGCTGCTTTTCGCGCGACTTGAGCTTGAAGGTTTTCTCCAGCTTCGGGACCGACGGCGTCATGGCCAGTTTCTTCTTGACCGGGTCGGCGGGTGGAACCACTGAAATCTCAGTTTCAGTCCTGGGCTTTTCAATCAGTGTCTCTGCTGCCGGCTTTGGCGCGGCGACGACGGGGACTTCCTCGATATAATCGGACTTGCCGAGAGAGGCGACCTGTTGCTGATCGGCCTTCTTGAGATTGATGATCTCGAAACTGGTATCAGCGGGGAGGAGCGAGCCTTTTGAGAAAATCGCGGTCGAGGGCGATATGACATCGGCCCATTGCTCATTCTGCGAAAGATTATGGGCCGAGGCGTTCTGGCCCATGTAGTGGCCAGCGAAGGCGAATGCCGCGACCAGCATGGTGCCGCCAAACACGTACGGAACATACTCTGCTATGCCCCAGCGACTGCCGCGAGAGGCATAGGATTTGGCGTTCGGACGAACGCGCTTATTTTGGCGCTTTGACCCCTGCACTTCCCCTCACTACCGTTGCTGATCCCGTATACTTTATTAATTCAGCGGTAGAGTAACCCCATCGCATTTAGCATAGGTTAACCATATCAGCAACCCAAAGCGGCCGTTATTCAGGGGTTATTGGCAAAAAGGTTAACGCCAGCCTAAGTCGTTGATTCAGATAGGATCATTTCTTTGCGGCAAGGGCAGCCTGAGCCGCGGCGAGACGGGCGACAGGCACCCTGAAAGGCGAACAGGAGACGTAATCCAGGCCCGATTCCTCGCAAAATCCTATCGATGCCGGATCGCCGCCATGCTCGCCGCAAATCCCCAGTTTTATGCCTTCCCGGGCGCTCCTGCCCCGTTCGGCGGCGATTTTCACAAGCTCACCGACGCCTTCCTGATCGAGGGAGACAAAAGGATCGACAGCCAGCAGGCCCTTGGCCATGTAATCGCCGAGGAAGCGGGCCGAGTCATCGCGGCTGATGCCAAAGGTGGTCTGCGTGAGATCATTGGTGCCGAAGGAAAAGAATTCCGCACTCTTGGCGATATCGCCGGCGCAGAGGGCGGCGCGGGGCAGTTCGATCATGGTGCCGATGAGATACTCGATGATGTAGGCCTGCTCCTTCTGTACCGCATCGGCAGCAGCCACGATGTGTTTCTTCACGTAGTCGAATTCGGTCCTTGAAAAAACCAATGGGACCATGATTTCCGGTATCGGCGGTTTGCCGGTGCGCTTGCCGACTTCTACCGCTGCTTCGAAGATGGCGCGGGCCTGCATTTCGGCGATTTCCGGATAGGATACGGCCAGGCGCACGCCGCGATGCCCCAGCATGGGATTGAACTCGTGAAGTTCGGCCACGCGGGCACGGAGCGCCTCGGGATCGGCCTCGATCTGGCCGGCGACATCCTCAATCTCGGCATCGGTCTGCGGCAGGAATTCATGGAGCGGCGGATCGAGTAGCCGGATGGTGACCGGCAAGCCGGCCATGATCTCGAACAGCGCCACGAAATCCTGGCGCTGCATGGGAAGCAGTTTGGCCAGAGCGTCGCGGCGCTCGGTTTCGGTGTTGGCGAGGATCATCTGGCGCACGGCAACTATGCGGTCGGCATCGAAGAACATGTGCTCGGTGCGGCAGAGTCCTATGCCCTCGGCACCGAATTCCCTGGCGGTGCGGGCATCCTGCGGGGTCTCGGCGTTGGTTCGCACCCTCATGCGGCGGATGGCGTCGGCCCAGACCATGAGGGCGGCAAAGTCTCCCGACAGTTCCGGCTTGATGGTGGGCACCGCCCCCCTCATCACCTGTCCGGTGGTGCCGTCGATGGTGATGATGTCACCCTTCTTCAGCTTGACGCCTGAAGCGGTCATCGTGCCGGTCTGGTAGTCGACACGAATGCTGCCGGCGCCCGAGACGCAGGGCTTGCCCATGCCGCGAGCAACGACGGCGGCGTGAGAGGTCATGCCTCCGCGGGTGGTGAGGATGCCTTCAGCGGCATGCATGCCGTGAATGTCTTCCGGAGAGGTTTCGACGCGCACGAGAATGACGGCCTTTTTCTGGGCCTTGAGCCGCTCCGCTTCGGCAGGATCGAAGACGATTTCACCCGATGCGGCACCGGGCGAAGCAGGCAAACCGGTGCCGATGATCTCGCGCTTCGCTTCCGAATCAAGCGTCGGGTGCAAGAGCTGATCCAGAGAAGCCGGATCAATACGGCGGATGGCGTCCTCGCGGCTGATCAGGCCTTCCTCGGCCATATCGACGGCGATGCGAAGTGCGGCCTTGGCGGTGCGCTTGCCGGACCTGGTCTGTAGCATCCAGAGCTTGCCTTCCTGGATGGTGAATTCGAGATCCTGCATATCGCGATAGTGGCGCTCGAGGCGGTCGAAAACAGCACTCAGTTCGGTAAAGGTTTCCGGCATCAGCTTTTCGAGCGACGGCATATTGGAGCCGGCACCCATGCGGGCGGCTTCGGTGATGTTCTGTGGCGTGCGGATGCCGGCGACGACATCCTCGCCCTGGGCATTCACGAGAAACTCGCCATAAAGTTCCCTCGCACCGGTCGAGGGATTCCTGGTGAAGGCAACGCCGGTTGCCGAACTGTCGCCCATGTTGCCGAAAACCATTGCCTGAACGTTGACCGCGGTTCCCCAATTCTCCGGAATATTATTGAGACGGCGATAGGTGACGGCGCGCGGCGCCATCCATGACTGGAACACCGCACCTATGGCGCCCCAGAGCTGTTCATTGGCATCCTGGGGAAAGGGCCTGCCGATCTCGCGGGAGACAATCTCCTTGTACTTCGCAATCAGGGCGGCCCAGTCATCGGCGTCAAGTTCGGTATCGAGATTGACACCCTTCTCATCCTTGTACTCTCCGAGTGCATCCTCGAAATAGTGATGCTCGACGCCCAACACGACATCGGAATACATCTGGATAAAGCGGCGATAACTGTCATAGGCGAAGCGGGCATCACCTGCGCGCCTGGCAAGACTTGCAACAGTCGCGTCATTGAGGCCGAGATTGAGCACGGTATCCATCATGCCCGGCATCGAGACACGGGCGCCGGAACGCACCGATACAAGAAGCGGATTGGCGGCATCACCGAACTGCGCACCGGCAATTTCACCGACCTGTGCCATGGCCGAGTGAACATGCTGCGCCAGACCTTCGGGATATTGACGATCGTTCTGGTAGAAGACGGTGCACACCTCAGTGGTTATGGTGAAGCCGGGGGGAACCGGCAGGCCGAGGTTTGCCATCTCGGCAAGATTGGCGCCCTTGCCGCCGAGCAAGGTTTTCATGCCGGCCTTGCCTTCGGCTGTGCCGCCGCCAAAAGCATATACAAGTTTGTCTGAAGTGCCCGCCATTGTGCCGTCCCGCGCCAGTTCTGCGTTAAGTATCCGTCCGGGCTGCACCGAGCAACATTCGGACCATTCTCAGGAAGGGCGGCTGCCCCAAGGGTGATCACCACATGAGGATGAACAAATCAAGGCGCCATTGGTCTTTGCGACACCCTGTCTCCTGCCAATGTGGCACAAGGTTCATGCAGCCACACGGGATCCCCGTTCGGCACCGGTGCGCAAGAACAGCAGCCACAGGGCAATGGCGAGGTTAACGATGTTCCAGGCAATGCCATTGAGGAAGGCCGCCTGGTATGAACCGGTGAGATCGAAGATCTTGCCCGACATCCAGCCGCCAAGCGCCATGCCGAGCACAGTGGCGGTCAACACCAGACTGATGCGCGAACCGGCTTCGCGGGCTGGAAAATGATCGCGGACGATGAGCGCATAGCTTGGCACGATGCCGCCCTGGGAGAGGCCGAAGAAGGCCGAAACGATATAAAGCGAGGCGAGGCCATCGAAGGGGATATAGAACAGCAGTGCCAGGCATTGCAGCAGCGAGCCTGCTATCAACGTGCCAAGACCACCAATCCGATCTGCGAGCAGGCCCGATGCCAGGCGGCTCACGACGCCAAAGCCCAGCATGAGGGAGAGCATTTCGGCACCGCGTGCCGGACCAAAGCCCAGGTCGGTGCAATAGGCGACGATATGGACCTGGGGCATCGACATGGCGACACAGCATGAGAGACCGGCAACAATGAGCATCGGCTGCAGGAATGCCGGCCTCGGCAACAAGCCGCCGCTTGCAGCCCCCGTGCTGGCAGGGCTCGCCGCATCATGAAATGCCGGGCGGCGGCGGAGCAACAGCGCGAGAGGCATCATCAGCGTGACGCAGAGGATGCCGATCATCATGTATACCGGGCGCCAGCCATAGGCATCGATGGCGCGCTGCAGGAACGGCGGCCATATGGCGCCCGCCAGATAATTGCCGCTGGCGACAATGGCGACTGCGATGCCGCGCTTTCTGAGGAACCATTGCGAAACGTCGGCGACAAGCGGACCAAATGTGGCGGAACTTCCGAGCATGCCAATCAGCAGGGCCTGGACGACGAGAAATTGCCAGTAGCTGCCGGAAAGCCCGGCCAGCACGAAGCCCGCACCCAAAGCCATGGCTCCGGCGAAGAGTGGCACGGTGATGCCGAAGCGGTCGGCGATCCTTCCCATCATGATACCGCCCACGGCGAAACCAAGCGTGGTGACGGTATAGGGCAGCGACGCACCGGCGCGGTCGATGCCGAATTCAGCCTGGATTGTCGGCAACACCACGACCGAGGACCACAGGCCTATGCCTCCGATTGTTGCCAGCGACAGGGAAATGGCAAGGCGCGCCCAGGAATAGCGGCTGTCAGGCAGCGCGTCAGAAGTGGCGCTACGGCTCATCCCTCGATCTTCGAGAAATCGGCAACTTCAAGCGTGGCGTTGCGGATGCGGCTCAACAGCTTCAGGCGGTTTTCGCGGAAGCTCGGATCGTCGGCATTGACGGTGACCTTGTCGAAGAAATGATCGACGGGTGCGCGGAGCTTTGCCATGGCCTTCATGGCAGCCTCAAAATCATCGGCCCTCACTGCCTTGCGCGCCTGAGCCACGGCGGTGTTGATGGCGGTGTGCAGTTCCTTTTCCTCGCCCTGGATCAGGATCATCTGGTTTACGTCACCATCGAAGCTGCGATTTTCCTTCTTCTCCTCGATGCGCAAGATATTGGAGGCGCGCTTGACACCGGCGAGCAGATTCCTGCCGTCTTCGGTTTCCAGCAGCTTCGACAGCGCTTCCACCCGGCGGACAACCATGAGCAGGTCGTCCTGATTGCCAAGTGCGAAGACGGCATCGATGAGATCGTGCCGCATGCCCTGATCGCGGAGATAGACCTTCAGGCGATCGGCGAAGAAGGAAAGGAGATCGGCGGCATCGAAAGCCTTGCCGAAGTCCGCGCCATTCTGCTTGCGGTAGAGGTCAATTCCCTTTGCAAGCACAGGAAGAAGAGAAAGGCTAATGCCATTTTCGATCAGTATGCGGATGACGCCAAGGGCGGCGCGGCGGAGCGCATAGGGATCCTTCGATCCGGTGGGCTTCTCGTCGATCGCCCAGAAGCCGACGAGCGTATCAAGCTTCTCCGCCAGCGCGGTGACAATCGATACAGGATGCGATGGCACGCGATCGGAGGGTCCCTGGGGCTTGTAGTGATCCTGGATCGCGTCGGCGACATCGGATGGATGATTTTCGCCGAGCGCATAATACTTGCCCATCAGGCCCTGCAGCTCAGGAAACTCCTCGACCACGCCGGTCTTGAGATCAGCCTTGGCCAGGCGAGCGGCGAGTTGGGCGTGTGCTGAGTCTGCCTTGCAGGTAGCCGCGAGGTCATTGGCCCAGCCCTGAAGCCGGCTGATGCGCTGGCCCTGGCTGCCGAGTGCCGCGTGAAACGTCACGCTGTCCAACTTGGGCAGGAGATGTTCGAGCGGGGTCTTGCGATCCTGGTCCCAGAAGAATTTCGCATCGGACAGGCGCGCGGCAATCACCTTGTTGTTGCCACGGACGATTTCCGTGCCGCCATCGGACGCGGCCATGTTCGAGACAAGGATGTATTTGTTTGACAACTGCCCGGTGTTCGCATCGCGCAGCGCGAAACATTTCTGGTGGTTCTTGATGGACGTGACGATGACTTCGGGCGGCACTTCGAGAAAACGTTCATCGAATTCGCCCATCAGCACGACAGGCCATTCAACGAGGCCGGCTGCTTCCTTCAGGAGCCCCTCGTCCTCGATCAGTTCAAGGCCCTGGGCGAAGGCAAGTGTTTTGGCATCGGTGCGGATCGATTCGACCCGCGCATTGGCTTCGACAATGACATGAGCCTCTTTGAGTTTACTGTCGTAATCCTCGAAGCGGCGGACAGCGATTGAATCCGGCGCCATGAAGCGATGGCCGCGCGTTGTGTGACCCGATGGTATGCCGTCGATTGCGAAGGGCACCGTTTCGCCATCGAATGTGCAAAGTATGGATTGCAGCGGACGGACCCAGCGCAAATTTCCTGCGCCCCAGCGCATCGACCTGGGCCAGGGAAATTTGCGAATGGTTGCCGGAACGATCTCAGCAATGATCTCAGTTGCAGCGCGGCCCTTCTGGCGGATGGAAGCTATGTAGAACTGGCCCTTCTTGTCTTCCTGCACCGTCAATTGTTCTAGCTTCAAGCCGGTGGACTTGAGAAAGCCCTCGATCGCAGGCTTCGGCGCATCGACGCGGGGTCCCTTGCGCTCCTCCACCGTATCGGCGGCCTTGGCATTGAGGCCTTCAACCGAAAGTACCAGACGGCGTGGTGTTGCGTGATGCTGGGCGCCTTCATAGGTGAGACCGGAATCAACGAGCGCGTTGGTTACAATTGTCCGCAAATCTTCCGCCGCTTTCACTTGCATGCGGGCGGGAATCTCTTCGGAAAACAGTTCAAGCAACAATTCTGGCATTGGCTCACTCCGGACGCGCCCGGCACTTAGCAGCCCTTAACCCTAATGTCATCAAGCGCCTCGGCGAATGAAAAGTTTAACGCGGACCTAACCAACCCCAAGGCTTAATCGAACGAGGAGCGCACGGCCGTGACACTGACTGAGATCAAGGGTATTTTCGATATCCGGGGCATTCTTTCGGCCCAATCCCGCGATTCAGGATCAAGGCTCAGGCGATGGGCGCGCAATATCCTTGCCCTGCTTGTGATCTTCGTCGCGTCACACTTCCTCGAATCGCGATTTCATTTCAACGCCTGGCTGTTCGACACCATGAACCGTGGCTTCGAGCACCAGTCGAATACACTCTGGCTGACCGCCATCTTCAGTCTCGTCGCTTTCCTGACCATGCAGGTGTTCGACATGAACAAGGAAGTGATGCGGCGTCGCTCGGCGGAAGCGCAGGCCGTGGGGCTGGCCTACCACGATCCCCTTACCGGCCTTGCCAACAGACGCAAGTTTGACGAACATCTTCTTGGACTTCCCAAAGACCGCACCTTCGGCGTGATCATGGTCGATCTCGACGACTTCAAACCGGTCAACGATATTTTCGGCCACACCGCGGGAGACGTGGTGCTGGCGGAAACCGCGACGCGCATCGCCAGTGCCTGCGGCCGGGACTGCCTTGTGGCACGATTTGGCGGTGATGAATTCGCCATTGTCACAAGGCCTATCGAAGAACGAGCCGAAGCCGAAGCGATTGCGGAGCGCATCGCCACGAAATTCGATACGCCCTTCATGGTCGGTTCGGCCGACGCCACGATCCGCGC
>JANMMJ010000093.1:0-2749 GCA_031373255.1 Hyphomicrobiales bacterium | reverse complement strand
TGGCGAAGCCGACGCCGAATGACCTTGGCGTCGAGATTGAAGTCGATGGCCGCAAGGTTCACATCTTCAACATCCATCTTGATGACTCGCCCTATCAGCCCTACCAGCTGCTCAACATCGAATACGGCCCCTTTCCCTATTTGAAGACGGCGGAAGAGGCCATAAAGGCGGCCAGCGAGACACGGGGGACCGCTCTCAAGTTGCTTTTCGATGATATGGCAGCTTCAGGCGATGCCGATGCAGCCTTCGTCTTTGGCGATTTTAACGAACCCTCGCACAGCGATTGGACCGATGCCGCCGTCAAGGCCGGCCGTCAGCCCATGCCCGTTGCTTACCCGACCGTGAAGGCCATCGAGGAAAAGGGTTTCGTCGATACTTTCCGCGCCGCATTTCCCGATCCGGTTGCCAAGCCGGGCTTCACCTGGACACCCACCAGCGAGCCCACGGCGACGGACGACCATCACGACCGCATCGATTTCGCTCTGGCCAGGGCCAGCGCTTTGCAGGTCTTGTCGGCCGGCATCGTCGGGGAGAAGTCACCGGAGGCGGATATCGTCGTCACGCCCTGGCCCTCCGACCACCGGGCCACCTACGCGAAGGTAAAGTTCTGACTAATCGGCGCGCGCTGATGGCACCAGCCTGATGTCAGGCTCGCCGGCACTGGCGATAAGGTTTGTGAAGTAGCTTTGTGCGTCAATGCCGTCCTTGAGGATGCACAGATCATTCTCGAAATTCAGTTTTGCCGCAGCCGTTGCGTCCTTCTTCAGGTCTTCGCACAGCAGGAAATGGATGAGCCCACCCTCGCTCTGGCGTTCAAACAGGGAATAGATGGTCGGCTTGTCCTTCTCATAGGCCTGCATGACGAACCAGTTCGCACTGAGATGCACCACCGTCACCGCGACTTCGGAGTCCTTGTCGCGCACGATGAAATGCTTGGCCGATGGTTCAAAATTGATCGTTTCGTCGCTGCGTTTCCATTCGCCGCTTTCGCGTTTGAAAAACGCCTGTTCGCCGCTGACCGGATTGTCCGTGACATCGGCATCGGTGAACAGCGGCGCTTTGGTCTGGATGACGCAACCCGCCAGGAAGCACATCATCAGCACGAGACTCAGGAGACGATGCATCATTGTTCAGGCTCCTCTCCAGCAATCCCGGGCCGCGAGTGCCGCCGCAAGAGTTTTGAAACAAACACCGTGTTTTCGGGGATCAATCTCGCTTTGTCCGTATCACATCGAGCATTCGGGATACTGCATCTCCCAGCTCATTTAGTTTTCCATCTTTGAACAGGTTCCAAAGGATTTCGGCGTCAACGCGATGGTAAGCGTGACGAAGATGATTGCCTATGTCAGAAATCTTTCGCCACTCAATCGCCGGTTCCGATTTCTTGAGATCATCTGGAATGTGCCGGGCAGCTTCGCTGAGGATTTCGAGAAATCTCTCAAATGCGGCTTTGAGAATACGATCTGAGAGAAAAGCTTCGAATTGTCTCCCTTCCAGCAGTTTGTCGATCTGCTCAATTGCATCAAGGATATCTTCAAGCCTGAACTGCGTCCGATCGTTCATCAGAAAATCCCGATCTTCTCCCGCTCGATCGAACGCCGGAAGCTGTCGTCCAGGCTTCGCTCCATGAAGGCATTCGCTTGGATGCCCGTGGCATCTTGAATCATGTGCTCGACGCCGATCAAATCGAGCAGGGAGAATCGGCGCTGGGGCATGACTTCGATGAGAACGTCAAGATCGCTCTCCGGCCTGGCATCGCCGCGCGCTTGGGATCCAAAAACGGCAAGGTGTGCCACGCCTTCGATTTGCAGAGCTGGCTTGATTGCCTTGAGCGTTGCAATGATTTTATCCTTGTGCATCGGCGAAGTGTAGCAGTTCCTGTTTTTGCATTCTACTCCGCCACCCGTTGCGCATAGCCAAGTCGCTGGCTCAGTTGCTCGAGTAGCGCCCGCGCCGCGTCCGGAATGACGGTGCCCGGCGGAAACACGGCTGCTGCTCCCATGTCTTTCAGCCTCTCCACGTCCTGGGGAGGGATCACCCCGCCGACGACGATCATGATATCGCCGCGCCCCGCTTTTTCGAGTGCCGTCTTCAGCGGCGGAATATGCGCCAGATGCCCGGCGGTCAGCGACGACACACCGACGATGTGAACCTCGTTCTTGACGGCAAGCGCGGCGACTTCCTCCGGCGTCGAGAACAGCGCGCCGATCTGCACATCGAAACCGATGTCGGCGAAGGCCGAAGCAATCACCTTCTGCCCCCGGTCATGGCCATCCTGCCCGAGCTTGGGCACCAGGATGCGGGGCGCCCGCCCGTCCGCCTCGCGAAATGCCGCAACCGCCTGTTTCGCCGCATCGATCTTGTGCGCGTCCTTGGGTGTCGCCGCATAGATGCCTTTGATCACCCGCGTCACCGGCACATGCCGATTCCAAACTTTCTCAAGCGCCAGAGAAATTTCGCCGACTGTCGCCTTGGCCCGCGCCGCATCGATAGCCGCCGCCAGAAGATTGCCTTCGCCGCCGCGCGCCACATCCGAAAGCCTGCCCAGCATCGCCTGGCATTGGGCCTCGTCGCGCTCCGCCCGCAGCCGCTGCAGCTTCTCGGTCTGCTTGGCCCGCACCGCCGAATTGTCGACCTTCAGGATGTCGATCTCGGCATCGTCCCCGATTGCATATTTGTTGATGCCGACGACAGTTTGCTCGCCGGAATCGATCCGCGCCTGGGTGCGCGCTGCCGCTTCCTCGATCCG
>JANMMJ010000081.1:0-3518 GCA_031373255.1 Hyphomicrobiales bacterium | reverse complement strand
TCGACATGGGCGGTCGAAATCGTGATGCCGCGGGCCCGCTCTTCCGGGGCCTTGTCGATCTGGTCATACGCCGTGAATGTAGCACCACCCGTCTCCGCCAGAACCTTGGTGATCGCCGCCGTCAATGACGTCTTGCCATGGTCGACGTGACCAATCGTGCCAATGTTGCAATGCGGCTTGTCGCGGTTGAATTTCTCTTTGGCCATCTTCTTCTTACCCTGTTCGTCTTCCGGTCAGCATCACGTTCGAAAACTTGGAGCGGGTGAAGGGAATCGAACCCTCGTATTCAGCTTGGAAGGCTGCTGCTCTACCATTGAGCTACACCCGCAATCAGGTGTCAGGCATCAGGTTTCAGGTGCCAAATCGACAACCAATCCTCACGCCATCCACCTCACTCCCGGCACCTGACACCTAGCACCCGGCACCTGGTGGTGGGGGAAGTAGGACTCGAACCTACGAAGGCGAAGCCAGCGGATTTACAGTCCGCCCCCTTTGCCGCTCGGGACATTCCCCCGAATCGCCGTAGTGTGCTTGAGCCAAACGCCAACGAGCCCGGGTTGCGCCCGGGCCCTTGAGTGGCGCGCTTTATGCGCGTGAAGCAAGGGAGTGTCAACCGCAAAAAATCGAGAGAATACGCCAGTTAAACAGCTTTGTTTGGGGGATATGGTGATTCCCATGGCACTTGCCAACTGCCGTTCATGCGCAACTGGAAATCCCGTCCGCCGAAGCCTATAGGGGCACCATGAAACCTCCTGACCGGCAGCCCGAAATCGAACTCCTTTACGGCATGCACACCGTTGCCGAAGCGCTGAAAAATCCCAAAAGGAGCTTCGTCCGCCTCCTCGCCACCAAGAACGCAGGCCAGCGGCTTGCGGCCGAAATCGGCGCGAGCGATGTCAAGGTGGAGGAAACCATGCCGCGCGCACTGGACCGGCTGGTGGGCCCGGATGCGGTCCACCAGGGGGCCATCCTCGAGGCCAGGCCGCTGCGCCAGCCACGCCTCGACCAGATTGAGCCCAAGGGCATTATCCTCCTGCTCGATCAGGTTACCGATCCGCACAACGTCGGCGCCATCTTGCGGACTTGCGCCGCATTTGCCGTAACGGCAGTGGTGAGCACATTCCGCAACAGCCCCGAGGCCTCGGGCGTGCTGCTGAAATCAGCCTCCGGCGCCTATGAGCATGTGCCCTTCGTCAAGGTGACCAACCTCTCCCGCGCCATGGAAGAACTGCGGAGCTACGGCTTCCGGCTCATCGGCCTCGACAGCGATGCACCGGCCCGGCTTGAGGAAATCGACAAGGCGCCACCAGTGGCCCTGATACTGGGTGCCGAGGGCAAGGGCCTGCGGCAACTGACCCGTGACACCTGCGATCATCTGGCGAGACTGGACCTGCCGGGCGAGATCAGGAGCCTCAACGTCTCGAACGCGGCGGCGATTGCGCTTCATATCCTGAACGCCAGGTAATTGAAGGCGAGCAAGCGCAATCGAAAGTCCCAACATCGCTGGGGGCTTTCGTGGCGTTGAATATTTCTGAAGATCAACAGGCTGGCGAACAAGCATTCGGCGTCATTGTTATGAGTCCTGATCCTCCCGCCTCTATTTGGACAGTATTGTTGAAAAGCGTGTTGCCGCCAAAGCCTGCCGGATCGCTACCCAGTTTCTGTATTCCTGACTGGCTCTGGCCATGAATCGTGTTGTCAATCATACTTCCGCTCCTGATCGCCACGCCGACATTGCTGTTTGCGATGTAATTTCCCGCGATGTAGCAAGCCTGCACGCAAGCTATCCCGTAATTCTCGTTACCGAGAATAGAGTTATTGATAACTCGAAAATTGCCTCCCGGATCATCTTGAAAGACGCCACTGCCATTGTCGAATAACAGCATGTCTTCGACAATGGTGTTAGCCTCGTGGATTTGTATGGCATCCCCCTGAAAGCCTCTGATTGTGCCGTTATGGACCCTCAGATTTGGCTGGTTCGCGCGGATGCCTGCCAGATATTGACCACCCTTCGTGCCATTCAACCGGAATCCGTTGAGATTGATCGTCACATCTGCGGCGTTGACAACAAAGCCGTTGGTATTCGCTGGAACCAAAAGATTGCCCGACAGCTGGTAAGAACCAGGGCGCGTAATTGTTACCGGAAAGCCGGGTGCGTCACCTGGCGTTACGAAACCGACCGCTGCCCTGAGTTGATCGATCAATACAACACCATCGACGGCAAAAGCTGGTGTGCAGAAAAAAATCAGCGGCGCAATGAACGAGACAAGGCGAGTTTTAGTCATCAGCGTGTCTCCTCTCAACGCAAGATCATTCTTGCAGTGCAAGAGTACATGACACTGGGTCAACCAGCAAGATTGCATCAATGCTTTGGCGTTCAGAATCCTCGAGTGCGGCTCGCTGAATACCACTACAATGAATGATGCCCGCATAAGAGAACCGGACAAGTTGCCCTGCCCGGTTCTGCTCCTGTCGCCTTGGTTGTGGGGGGATATTTACTGATTCGTTGGCATCGGGGGAAGGCGAGAAATGACGCCCGAGCAATTGTTGCGAAAGGTGCAGCATCTTTGCCACAGGCCCTGGCATGACTATTCTCCCGCCGCCGGCAAAAGCGCATAGTCACTGCATTCGCTTATGAGCGAATATTCAAGCCCATCCAGTGCAGCGCAATTCAACCAGAGGGAGCCTAAAATGAGCCACCCGTCCAATAGCGTGAGCATTCACCCGTACTTCAAGGCCCATCAGGGAAAGCTCGATGCGATGAAGGCCTTCCTTCCTGGCTTTATCGCGACGACCCGCAGCGAAACCAAAAACCTCTACTATGACTTCACATTGAACGATGATGAGCTGTTCTGCCGTGAAGCATATCTGGATGCCGATGGCCTGCTCGAACATCTTGAACGCGTAGGTCCCAAGATGCGGGAGTTGCTGCTCATCGCCGATCTGACGAGAGTGGAAATTCACGGACCGGTGGCGGAACTGGAGAAGCTCAAGGTGCCGCTCGCTCCGCTCAAGCCGAGCTGGTTCGCCTACCATAGCGGCGTTCAACGTTAATTCAGCCAACCCCTGTCCCCGGCTTGCACGATCAATCGTGAATCGTTATGGAGGCAGCGTGCAGGGCCGGCTTAGCTCAGTTGGTAGAGCACCTGATTTGTAATCAGGGGGTCACAGGTTCGAGTCCTGTAGCCGGCACCATCTCAACTCATTCATAGAGTTGCGGCATGTCATTCTCGAGGCGTAGTGAGTCATCGCTGGCGGACTTGGTTTTGGTCGAGTTACTAGTCCATCATGGCAGGAATGACGAATCGGGCCGACGTTAGCAACGGCCTATATTTGAATGGCTCCAAGGACAAGTCCCCAATCCCTTGGTTTGTACTTAGCAACGATTATTCCTGTAATCATATCGTACTTGTCCCCGTCAGCCTTTTTGAACTCGGTTGCAAACCAATCCTTGAAACCCTTCTGATTTTTGAATTGGACGATGCCTCCATTTGGATCAAAAAAGAAAATGGTTCCCC
>JANMMJ010000032.1:0-4513 GCA_031373255.1 Hyphomicrobiales bacterium | reverse complement strand
CAGGCCATTTTGCGCGGAATCGGCATGCAATAGACGCGAAAATGCGCGAATCGAGCGCGTTATTGCACGCAAAATGCCGCCAAACGGGGGTCAAATGAGGGGGTAATGGTGCTGCCAGAGAGGATCGAACTCTCGACAAATTGAAGAAAAGACAATTATTACAATGAATTAAATGAAACTCCGGCAGCTTTATTGTAACATTGGAATGGACCTAAATTGTAACACCGTTCTTTCCGCGGGACGGCATGAGCCGGAACTAGTTCAAAGCACATGGCATTTAATTTCGGCGGAAACTAATCCCGCTTGTCCGGGCCTTTATGCTCGTTAAGTGTCGTTTTATCGATGGAACTATGACTGTTCGCGGGCGTTGAGCGCTTTAGTCCTCCACGACAACGAGAAGGTTTGTGGCATCAAAAAGGTGCATGGCTTTCACAATCGCGTTGTCGCGCTGGCAAACCCCAATAGGAGACCATGATGGCCAAGGAACCAAAGAAACTTGCCGACCTCTTTCACGATACGCTGAAGGATGTCTATTTCGCCGAGAAGAAGATTCTCTCGACATTGCCGAAAATGGCGAAAGCGGCACAATCTCCGGATCTCAAAAAAGCATTCCAGAAGCACCAAATGGAAACCGAGGAACAGGTCAAGCGCCTTGAAAGCGTGTTTGAGTTGATCGAGGCGAAACCGCAGGCGAAAACCTGCGACGCGATCATGGGCATCGTCAAGGAGGGCGAGGGAATCCTTGAGGATTACAAGGATTCTCCAGCACTTGATGCAGCACTTGTCGCTGTCGCGCAGGCTGTCGAGCACTACGAGATGTCGCGTTATGGCACCTTGAAGACCTGGGCCGATGAGCTCGGCATCGACGGTGCGGTGAAGCTCCTCGATGCCACGCTTCAAGAAGAAAAGAAAACTGATGCGGCGCTCAGCCAACTCGCGCGGTCAAACATCAATATGGAAGCGCAGGCCGCCTGATATTCGACGTTCAATCGACAGCGCCACGAAGGCTCGTTCTTCGTGGCGTTTTCTTTGTGAGGCCTCACTGGACGAGCGACCTTTTGGCGGAAAGCGCTCCTTATTTTAGTGCACGGCATGATTATCCACGTAAAGTTCCAGCCCTGCTGACGAGCCGCCACGGAGCGCCGCGACAATGTTAATCGAGGTCAGCTCTGACTTTTTCTCGCGAGACTCACAGATAACATTGAGCGCGATATCCTTGACCTCGCAGGTTAAGCCCCGATCATTTAACTTGCAAATGGCCGAAGGGAGGCTATTTATCATCCAGGTGGATGGCATAGGGATGCCATGAAGATGGAAAGTTAAGTGGTGCTGTGTGGAGCAATCAAGATACATCGACTCGGAAAAATTGACCCTCAATCTCGGATTCGTGGATCTCGGAAAAATAGATCTGCTCGTTCGCGACGGGTTCTATTCCAATCGCTCTGATTTTATCCGCGCTGCCATTCGCAACCAGTTGGCGGTTCAGGCAGGCGACATCGATCGCTCGGTAACGCGTCATACGTTGGATCTCGGCTTGCGCGAATTTAGCCGGCGTGAATTGGAAAGTGTATTTCAACGCGGGGAAAAACTTTCTATCAAGGTTGTCGGGCTTGCGCGAATAGCACCAGATGTTCCAGCGGAGCTTGCCACCTCGACCATAGAGTCAATCACTGTGCTGGGGGCATTCCAGGCGAGTGAAACAGTGAAGGCAGCGCTTGCTGACCGGATGAAATAAATCGAAAGGACAGTCATGTTTAAGATCAGCGGCGCCGCCATGCGCCGGGCCCTTGCGGCTACGCGCGTGTCAAACCCAGCACAGGCTACCCGCATCATCCAGGATGCGTTACGTGGCCGCGCCGGCGTGGAGAAGGACGCTGGCGCCGAGCTAGAAATCTATCTTCCGGAGAGCATTGGCAACGACGGCACAAACCTTGCCAGGCGTTCCTACGCCTTGCCAAAACCGCGCAAGGGACTGGCTGAAACGATAAGATCGCTCACCTCCAATAAATCATCTCTGCTGCGCCCTAAACCCGTTGAACCTCATATTGAGGAAGGTGCAGTGTTTCTGCGGCGCAACCAGCAAACCCGTGCCGGTAACCGTGATTATCGCCTCTACGTTCCGCATGCGGCGCCGCCGCGTGGTCTCATTGTCATGCTCCATGGCTGCAAGCAGACCGCTGAAGACTTTGCAGTCGGAACGAACATGAATGCAGTAGCCCAAAAGGAAGGGCTGCTCGTGGCTTACCCAATGCAAAACCGCATGGCCAACCAGTCCGGTTGCTGGAACTGGTTCCAGCCCAAAGATCAAGCGCGCGAGGGGGGCGAGCCGGAAATCATTGCTGCTCTGACGCGGACCGTCATGAAGGAATACGGTTTTGATAAAGATAACGTCTTCGTTGCGGGCCTATCCGCTGGCGGGGCCATGGCAGCCGTCATGGGGGCGACCTATCCCGACTTGTTCGACTCCATAGGCGTGCATTCCGGACTTGCCTACAAATCAGCTTCCGACGTGAACAGTGCTTTCGCTGCGATGCGCGGGGCTGGCACTGCACAGCCCGCCCAACATACCCAGCGAAACCCTCCACGCCAGATCGTTTTCCATGGGAGCAGCGACCATACAGTCGCTCCAGTTAACGCCAAACAGATGTCCGAGATGGTGCGATCTCAGCATGGGCAGGGCGATACACTCCACCGGAGATTTTCGGCAGGCGGGAGGTCTGTCGATCAAACGCTCATACTTGGATTGGACGGTGCCGTCCGCACCGAAGAGTGGATGATAGAGGGCTCGGGACACAGCTGGAGTGGCGGCAATCCCCAAGGCTCCTACACCGAGCCCAATGGCCCCGACGCTTCTCTCGAAATGGTCCGTTTCTTCCTGCGTAAGCCCGCAAACACGCCTCTGTGAGCTCATGGCTGATCAACAACCATGGAAATGACATTCACATCGATTAAGGAAAATCAACCAGGGCTAAAGTGGAAGACGCAATGGAATAGAGCATGGCCGATTTATCGCCATTGGTTTACGCGGCCACGGTCGAATGCTCCGCCCCGTTCGGATTGCGAGTCCGCGATGACACGATACATGCCGGAACTTGCAGTGCCCTTTCGCAGATTGCTGGCTCTGACAGGTGGAGCCGATCTTGAAGCCTGCTTTCTTTCCCACTGGTGCCCGCCCCAGTATCTTTCGGGGTGTTCCATCGCTGCGGCGGCCCGGACGGATCAAGTTCGACTGGTTCGCAACTACGATCTCGCACCACATTTGAACGAAGGACTTTTGTTTCGATCTGCGTGGGGCGGTGTTCCGGTGATGGGGATGGTTGAATTTCTCTGGGGACTCTCGGATGGAATAAACAATTATGGTCTCTCCGCTGCCCTCGCATTTGGTGGCAGGAACGACACTGCACCGGGCTTCGGTATCACGCTTATTCTGCGCTATGTCCTTGAGACCTGTCGAAATGTTGAAGAAGCGATAGATGTCTTAAATCGCGTGCCATCTCACATGGCTTACAATATTGCGCTTGCTGACCGATTTGGCCATACCGCCAGCGTCGAGCTTCGACCAGGCGGTGGTTTACTTCGAGTTTGGCCATCGATAGCGACCAACCACCAACACGGGCCCGAGCCGGCTTCGCGTCATAGATTCACCGAGACCTACTCCAGGCGGGCTCACTTGCAAAACATCATCGCAGACGCTCAAGCCCCTCGCGATTTAGCTCGGCATTTTCTTCAATCACCACTTTATCAGAGCGACTACAAGAATGGATTCGGAACCCTGTTCACGGCTGAATACGACCCATTGCGGACTGTTTTAACCCTCCACTGGCCATCGGATAGGTGGGTCAACTCGTTAGATATCTTTACAGAACGCCAAATTGTTGTTCCGTTTCACGATACTCATTGTAGAAATTCTGCAAGCGGAAGTGAGCCAAAAGCAATCAAGGAAACTGGCTGGATTGCGGAGTCAGATAGTTGGCTCACCGGCCAGAGTTGGGCGCGATATGTTAACTGTTGGGCGCCCTAGTAGGAACGCAAGCTTCATTGAGATTTCTCCGTCTTCGTTCCGATAAGTCATTCTCGGTGACCTCTGTCGATGAAGAATGCATCCACTCCTCATCGATGACGGCCGTGCACTACTAAGCAATGCGACGGATTAATTTGGCGGTCCGGTAAGGCGCCGATATGAAGGACAACGAGAACAGGGGCGGAAAGCGTGCTCCGCAGCGCGGCGGCCAGGGAGCGCAATGCGGCCACTCCGCCTGCTGAAGCGCCTATGGCAATGATTGAGGAACGACCCATGATGACCTGTGAGTTGGGGGCTGATCTCGTGGATAGTGGACAGAAGGTCAACGCGGTGGATCGAAGATAGTTCAGGGCCTGCGCCGGTCCCATGGCGGCATCTTCCCGGCCCGTATTGCGCTTGGGCAAGGAACATCAATCAGCCTCGCATGTTCTCGCTTGACATCTTAAAAAAGAACAAGGGCGCCTTCCGGCAACCATTCGGACTTGTTCGAGC
>JANMMJ010000019.1:0-25792 GCA_031373255.1 Hyphomicrobiales bacterium | reverse complement strand
TCGAGGCGGCGTTCCGGAATCACGGGCTCAACTGGCGCTACATCAATTGCGAGGTTCCGCCCGAGCTCCTTGGCGATGCCGTGAAGGGGGCGCGCGCCATGGGCTGGATGGGTTTCAACTGCTCCATTCCACACAAGGTGAAGGTGATCGCGCATCTCGACGGCCTGGGTGAATCGGCGGCCATCATGGGGGCGGTCAATTGCGCGGTGAGGCGCGGCGACCAGTTCATCGGCGAGAACACCGATGGCAAGGGCTTCCTCAAGTCGCTGCTGGAGGTTACCGATCCCAAAGGCAAAGCCATCGTCATGTTCGGGGCAGGCGGTGCTGCACGGGCCATCGGCGTCGAGCTGGCACTGGCGGGCGCCAGGTCACTGACGGTGGTGAACCGCAGCGCTGAACGCGGTGAACCGCTGGTCAAGCTCCTGAACGAGAAGACAGGCACGCCGGCAAAGCTCGCCGCATGGCCCAAAGCCTATCGCGTGCCGGAAGGAACGGAGATTGTCGTGAACGCGACGTCGATTGGCCTGGGTGACGGTAACCAGCCGCTCGATATCGATCTGGCCTCGCTCAAACCCGGCATGGTGGTGGCTGACGTCATCGTCGATCCGCCGGATACGCGATTCCTGCGCGATGCCAGGGCGCAGGGTTGTATCGTGATCGACGGGTTGGGCATGCTCATCAACCAGGGGGTGATCGGGGTGAAATACTGGACGGGCATAGATGCCGATCCGGCGAGCATGCGGAAGAAGTTGGAAGATATTTTCAAGATTTGACGGGATTGGCCGGAACCATGCCGGTCCTCCAGCGTTGTGGTTGCTGAATTCCACAAATCGAGGACACGATGATGGCTGTGACCAAGCTGGTTGAACCCCGTGACGTAGACTTGCCCGCCAAGGACCGCGGTGCAATCGCCCAGAAGGTGGGCGAGATTCTGGGCAAGACCTATGAACTTCTGCTGGCCTCCCAGCTTGTCCATTGGAACGTCAAGGGCGAGTTGTTCCTGCCCATCCACCAACTCACCGAGCAGCACTATGAAGCCCTGTTCGAGACCCTCGACATTCTGGCCGAACGGATGCGGGCGCTGGGCGCCGAAGTACCGAGTGCCGGCGCCACCAAGGCCTTTTCTGTTTCGGTCAAGCTTGACGGATCGTCCATGGTGAAAATGGTGGACCAATTGATCACCATGCATGAAGAGGGCGCCAAGGCGGCGCGCGAAGTGGCGGGCTTTGCCGACGATGCCGACGATCCGGTGACCAACGACATGATGATGGACTGCCTCAAGTTTCACGAGAAGGCGATCTGGATGATGCGGGCCATCGTTACGAAGTAAGCAGGCGTGCTATTGCAGCGGCCGGGGCGTGCAGCAGTGTTTCACGCCTCAGCCATGTATTTGCCGCTTTTCATATAGTTGATGATCAGTGCACAGACGATCAGCAGCCCGGCTATCATGACCAGGCCGCTTTCCCCGCCAACATATTCATCGACAAGCTGCGATTTCGCCTGCGACACTTCGGAGGCAGTTTCCCAGGCCATGTTGGCCGCCGCATGAGCAATGGCGACCGGCCAGACGCTTCCGGTCCAAAGCCTGAGGAACCCGTAAAAAACACCGGCAAGCGTCAGGGTGGCGAGGAACAACGGTGCGACGTACAGCGGATCGCCGGTAGCGTGATAGAGATCCGTGGTCAGCAGCAAGGGCATGTGCCAGACGCCATGCAGAAATCCCGTGAGCAGCATGGCGGGCAGAATGCCGAGGCCCAGCAGGCGTGGCAGCATGTAGCCGCGCCAGCCGACTTCCTCGCACAGTGCCAGCAGCGTTCCGATGGCAAGCCCGGTAACGATCTTGGCGGTAGTCTGAAGAATTGAACCCGACATTTCCGGCGGCGCCAGCGTGGTCAATCCGGCGAATGCAAGGATGGCAAGCCCGATGCCATGGATGAGGACCGGGCCTGCAATTGCCAGCGGCCAGCCGCGGAAACCGGGCCGGGTGAGGCCAAGATGATCCAGCGCATGGCGAAATCCGCCTTCGCGGGTAATGAGCAGCATGAAGATCACGGCAACTGCTGGAGTGAGCATGGTGGCAGGCAGACTGAAATCGCCGATTACCGGAACGGCAAAGCGGACCCCAACCGCCAATGCCAGGGTAATGGCATAGAAAGCCAATGCATGCTTTGTCGTTGCGGAACCAGGAGACATCTGTTCCTCCCTCACAACAAGCCCCGCCGTGCTGCCAGCGGCTTCCCACTGTCGCACCGATTTTCCGCCCTTTCAATCGGCAGGCAGTCCAAGTGCCAGAAGGACGCCCTCGGTGAGGTGGCGATTGTCGGCCTGGTGCTCGAACGCGACGCCGTGGCGGGCATAGTTCACGGCGGAAAAGCTGGGATCGGCTTCCGTGATCCCCCTGGCGCAGGACTGCGCCATCGCAAGATCGCCCTTCTGGGCATAGCAGGCGGCAAGCCTGGTCCTGATCCAGGGCAGTATCGTTGGCGACAGTTCGATTGCAGCGGTGGCGGCGGCGTAGTCGCCAAGGCAGTAGAGGGCGAGTGAGCGGTCGTAGTGATACCAGGGCGGATGAATGGGACTGAGGCGGACGGCCCGGTCGAGCCAGGCGAGCGCATCGAGCGGCCTTCCCCTGAGCGTCAGGAGATAGCCCATCTGGTCGAGGTTTTCGGCCTCATAGGGATTGAGTTCAAGCGAGCGCCTGAGGTGATGCTCGGCTGCGGCATGCTCGCGGCTGTACATCAGCACAAACGAGAGCACGCGATGCCCCACTGCCTGCTCAGGCGAGAGAACAATGGCGCGGCGCGCAATCGCGAGCGCTTCGGCAAGGATTGGCTTTGGTGCCGAGCCGTAGCCACCGAGCATCACCTGCGACAGGGCCAGATAGGCATGTGCCAGACCATAGGCGGGGTCCTTGGCAATTGCCGACTCGAGGAGGGCATGGGCCTGGCGGATGTCGCGATGATCATTGCCGCGAAGGAGTGCAAGGGCCCGCAAAGACAGCTCGTAGGCGGCAAGGCCGGTGGCCGGGCGCCGGGCGGCGCGATTGAGCCCGGCATCTTCAAGCCTGGTGACAAGACGCCCGATAACGCGCTCGACAATATCCTGCTGGATGGCGAAAACCTCGCCCGCTTCTGCGTCATAGCGTTCGCCCCAGAGCTGCACCAGGTTCGAAGCATCGACCAGGCTGACGGACACCCGCAGGCGGCTTTCAGCGCGGCGCACGGCACCTTCCACCAGGTAGTCGGCGCCGATCCGCGAACGCGCCAGGGCCCAGTCCGCGGGAGAATCCGAATCCAGCGCAAAACTCGAATTGCGCGCCAGCACCGTCACCGTGCCGAAGCGGGCCAGACCATTGATCAGATCCTCGGCAAAGCCATCGATGATCGGCACCTGAGCGGGGTCGCCGGTTTCATTGCGAAACCGCAGCACGGCAACGATCGGCTGGGTGTTGATGGCGGCGGCGGTTTCTATGTCGGCGGCAAGCATGTAGCCCCGCCTTGATATGGTGCGGACAAGCTGCTGGCGGTCATCGCCCAGCACCTTGCGAATCTCGCGGATCGACTGGGTGAGGGAATCCTCTGTGACGTAGATGCCCGGCCAGACCGCATCCATGAGTTCCGATTTGGGCACGACCCGGCCCATGTTGCGCGCCAGATGGGTGAGCAAGGCTTGCGCCTTGGGGCGAAGGAAGGCCGGCTCATCATCACGGCGCAGGACCCCCTGGCGCAGATCGAGGACGAATCCGCCAAAGCGGAAATTCTCGCCGGCGGCATCGATAGGCATCTCGGGCTGCTCTCCGATTCCAGAATAACCAGGAATGTATTGAGCAGCGTGTTGAAAGCCCGGTCAATATGCAAAAGCCAAGCGCCACCGGCATGGCAGTTGCGATACCGGTGCGCAGGATTGCGGGGCAATGTTCCCGGCTCAGGCATGGCACAACTTGCGGGCGGGCCCGGCCTTGTCCTGCCTGAAGCTTTGCAAGCCATGGAGGCTCAGGATGACAGCGACGATGGCCAGCCAGATGGCGACGGCAATCCATTGTTGCCGGAGATAATCATCGCCGACGAAAACCTTGCCCAGGTAGCGCACCGCATTCTGGTGCGAGACATGCATCAGGATTGCCAGCAACACGCTGCCCCGAGTGTTCTGGAACAGCCAGGTGAAGACGAAGGCTGCGATCACCGGCATGAATGCGCCGTAGGTACTGAAATCGCCCACGAGGACAAGCGGCAAGTGCCAGATGGCCCAGAGGGAACCAAGAACGAGACTGGCGGTAAAGGCTGTGTGCCTTTCAAGAAGGCGGGGAAGGGCGAAGCCGCGCCAGCCGATTTCCTCGCCGAGCGGTCCGCTGAAGACAGCAAAGAGTGCAATCTTCGGCAGCATCTCGGACAAAGGTGGAATATTGCTCCATGTGGGCATGGGCGAACCGAACAGCGGATTGAGCAGGATCGCCACAAGCTGGGCGGCAAGCGGTATGCCGATCGCGGCTGCGTACCAGGCCGGGGGGACCTTCCAGCGTATGACCGGCGCCAGCAGCGACTTGATCGCTTGCCTGCCGCCTGCAAACCAGGTGACGAGGAGCGCTGCGATTGCCGGGCCGAAGGTGAACCAGGGAATGCTGTCGCCGGCCGAAAGGTAGTAGGGAATGAAGGCGAGGCCGGTCAGCGCCATGGCGAGCGTGAAGAAGGCCGTCAACTGGTGCTGGCGAATCAGTTCGAGCACAGAGGACCAGGGAATGGCGATCGCCGTTGCGACAGCGGTGCCGAAGATGATGAATTGCGGGTTCTGGGCGATGCCCAGCGAGTCGATCAGAGCGTACATAGGCGTGGTCCCTCAAGAAATCCGGAGCTAGGTGCGGTTTGGCTGGAAATTGGCGAGATCGGCTCGTGTGAGGCCGATGTCGCGCAACAGGTGATCGTCGAGATCGTTAAGCATGCGAAGGGTGCGCCGCCTGACCAACCGGCTGGCGAGCGTAGCAGTTGCGGCCATGAAGAATGCCGAAGGGTGGCGGGCAATGGTAAGTGTGTGAGTCATTTCAGTGGTTCCCGATATTTGGTTTCCGGCTGGATCAGCCGATGCCCGGAAAATCGTACTTTGGCGGCCGGAAGTCCCGAGGCTATTCCGATAAAGTTCTGATATCGGGCGGCACCGCCGCCCGTGTTTTGAAGAATTGCTCAGTCATCGCCCACGTCAAAAATCTTCATTGTCACTGGCGATGCTGTTAGGCTGACGGGATATGACGGCTCAGCTCAGGTTACAGCTTCTGGGGATGTTCAAGGCGCTGGATCAGGGCGGTGCCGAACTCGTCATTTCGGCCCGGAAAGGCCGGGGATTGCTGGCGCTGCTGGCTTTGGCCCCGCAGAGCACGCTGACGCGCGAGCGCCTCGCCGGCCTGTTGTGGAGCGACCGGGGCGAAGTCCAGGCGCGGAGCAGCCTGCGGCAGGGGCTTACCGTGCTGCGCAAGGAACTGGGTGCGGCACAGGCGCTGCTCAGCGCCACCGAAGAGCGGGTGAGCCTCGATCCGCGGCTGGTTGAGATTGATGCTCTCCGGCTTGTCAGCCTGGCGCGATCGCATAACCGGGACGAACTCAGAAAGGCCGTGGCGCTTTATCGCGGCCCGCTTCTCGAAGATGCGGCAATCAATGATCCGGCCTTTGAAGAGTGGCTCGGCGAAGAGCGGCGGCGGCTTGCCGAAATCATGACGGGATGCGTTGGACGGCTCATTGCGCTGGAAAGCGGCGAGGCACGGATTGCAGCGGCTCGCCTGCTGCTCAGCCTCGATCCCTTGCGCGAGGCGTCGCATCTCGAACTGATGAAGGCGCTAGCGGAAGCGGGTCAGCGAAGCGCAGCGTTGCAGCACTATGCCAGCGCCGCCGGGTTGCTGAAAGCAGAGCTTGGCATAACACCGGGTGCTGCCATCGAGGCGCTGCGGCAAGACTTGCTGTCAGTAGAACCAGCGCCGGTTGCCGTCATTGGCACCTCCCCCGTATCCGGTGCTGTGAAGGACGAGCGCCCATCGATTGCCGTGCTGCCGTTCGCCAATCTGAGCGGCAATCAGAGCCACCAATACCTGAGCGACGGCATTACCGAGGATATCATCATACAGTTGTCGCGCTATCACGAGTTGCGAACGCTGTCGCGGGCATCGTCGTTTCGCCTTGGCGGCGCCGACATCGACCCGGAGGAAGCCAGCGCCAGGCTTGGGGCGCAGTTCATCGTGACCGGCAGCGTCAGGCGGAGCGGATTGCGGCTTCTGGTTTCGTGCCAGCTGCTCAACGGGGCGACGGGGCATGTGCTGTGGAGCGAGCGCTATGACCGCAGTGCCGACGATGTTTTCGCGGTCCAGGATGAAGTGGTGGCCAAGCTCGCCACAACGGTCGGCGGGCGGCTCATGGCTGCGGAGGCAAATCTCAGCCGCCAGAAACCCACGGCAAGCTGGTCGGCCTATGATTACTATCTGCGCGGCCGGGAACTGACCAACGCCTTCAAGGAGTATGAGGCCGAAGCCTATTTTTCCAGGGCGGTCGAAATCGATCCTGGCTTCGGGCTGGCCCATGCCTGGCGGACCATCGCCTTCATCAGCCAGTCCTGGTATACGGAAGACAAGTCATTGAGGCGCCTTGCCGAAGATTCGGCGAATGCGGCGCTGGCAATCGATGGCAATGAAGCCATGGCGCACTGGGCTGCGGCACTCGCACATGGATATCAGTATCGGCCCGAACGGGCGATGTTTCACTTTGAGCGGGCGATGCAGCTCAATCCACTTGAGGTCAATATCCGTGCCGACTACGCCGACCGACTGGTCAATGATGGAAAGGTGGAGGAAAGCTACAAGGTGATTTCCGCGGTTCTGGCGGAAGATCCCTTCGCGCCTGTATGGATTTACATGATTCATGGAAAGATCCTGTATCACCTCGGGCGCTACGGCGAAGCTGTGCGCGTGCTCGACAACAAGCTGATCGACAATTTCATGACGCTTGGCCATCTCGCCGCCAGCCATGCCATGCTTGGCAATGAAGCCGAAGCACAGCGGGCCGCGGCGCAGATGATTGCGTCACACCCCGCCGTGTCGCTGCAAAGCCTCCGGGACAACCAGTGCTATGGCGATCTGCGTGTCTTCGAGCATCTCGCCGAGGGGCTCAAAAAAGCGGGCTTCAACCGCTGAACTCTCAACCTGCAAGGAAGCCGATCGATGCAGGCAGGGCCAGGAGAATGATCGCGACGGTTAAGTAGCGAGACAGCTGACGCCGAGGACGAGGAACCTCTGCGTTGTCGGCCCAGCTCAGTTCGATATCCTGGCTGACTTCACCGATCTCGCGGCGACGCTGGCGGGCGTCGAAAGGGCAATAAGCTGAAGCATAGGTATCGGCGATGAAATTATGCATGATATTTTCTCCTTGGATTGACTGGTCTGGAAAAGATTTCGACTTCACTGTTGGCGCAGGAGCGACAGGAGGCGGTTTTCCTGATCCCAGGGCGAGAGGCTGCTAAAATTCCGGAGGCCAATATCGGCCTGCATGTGCGGGTCGAGGCTCGACAGAGTTTGCGTGGCCTTGCGAATTTCCGCAGCGGCGGCCCTGGCGCGAAGCCGGGAAATCCAGGCAGTGATGATCCCCTTGAAGCCCGCTCGCGGGAAATGAGAGATGGCGGAGGGTGCGAATGTCAGGTCGGTCATCGAAGTGTCCCTTTCTCTGGAAGCCGCCCTTCTTGGCTGCTTGCGATGGGAGGACCTTACGGGGTCAGCGAAATTCCTGTGCCAATCCGCCGTCAAACCGGCGTCAAAGCCTGTCAAAAGTGACGGCTGAAGCGCAAAAAACGCAGGAGGATGATGAACGGCCCGATTTGACTAATTTGGCCATCTGCTTGACTAAAATGGCCATCGCCCGAGAGATCGCAGGATTTCCGGCTTGGGGAGATGTTCACAAGCCATGGTCCATGCTATTTGCCTGTCATGAACCTGACTTTCGAAAGCGAACTGGAAGAAGATGGCCGCTGGCTGGCGGAGGTTCCAGAGTTGCCCGGAGTTCTTGCCTACGGCTCGACTGAACGAGAAGCTATTGCCAGGGCGGAGGCGCTGGCGCTTCGGGTGTTGGCTGAACGCCTCGAGCATGGTGAGGCTGGACCAATGGATGTCCGGATTGTCATTGCGGCTGAATGAGCGGGTTTCCAGCGACCAAGTCCAAGAAAGTACTAAAGGCGATATTGCGTCTGGGCTGGACTGTAAAAAGGCAAACCGGTTCGCACCAAACGCTGACGAAAGAAGGCTGGCCGGATGTGGCTTTTGCTTTTCATGATGGTGACGAAATTGGACCAAAGATGCTTTCACGCATTGCCAAGGCGACAGGACTGACACCTGGCGATCTCTAGGTGCCGTCCGGCAGGCAGCCCCATTTGACTTTTCCTGCCCTTTCCCCTACATCGCACCATATTCACAAGGCGCTTTGAACGTCTTCAGGCTTCTCCACACATGGGGTTTTGACATTCCCGGGCGGTGAAGCGGCCAACATCCGGCAGCGAGTTTCGCTCCCGGGTGCGTTTTGCGTTTGCGGATAAGGAAACTTGACGATGTTCGAGACACTGCAGGAGCGCCTTGGCGGCATTCTGGACAAGCTCACCGGCCGCGGTGCGCTTTCCGAAAGCGACGTCGATGAAGCCATGCGGGAAGTGCGACGCGCCCTGCTTGAGGCCGACGTGGCGCTGGAAGTGGTGCGGGGCTTCATCGACAAGGTGAAGGCCCGCGCGGTTGGTGCCGAGATCGTCAAATCGATCAAGCCCGGGCAGATGGTGGTCAAGATCGTGCACGACGTGCTGATCGAGACACTCGGTACGGAAGGTTCGGTGCTCAACCTCAGGGCTTCGCCGCCGGTGCCGATCCTGATGGTGGGCCTGCAGGGTTCAGGCAAGACCACGACCACCGCCAAGATCGCAAGACGCCTCAAGGACCGCGACAAGCGCAAGGTGCTGATGGCCTCCCTCGATACCAGGCGGCCGGCGGCTCAGGAACAGCTCGCCATTCTCGGCAAACAGGTGGGTGTCGATACGCTGGCCATCGTCAAGGGCGAAACACCGGTACAGATTGCCAAGCGCGCCATGTCGGAAGCCCGCAAAGGCGGTTACGACGTGGTTATGCTCGATACGGCGGGCCGGCTGCATATCGATGAGGAGCTGCTGGCCGAAGCCGCGGCGGTGCGCGACATCGCCAAGCCCAACGAGACACTGCTGGTCGCCGATGCGCTGACCGGACAGGACGCGGTCAATCTCGCCCGCGCCTTCGACGAGAAGATCGGGATTTCCGGCATCGTGCTGACGCGCATCGACGGCGATGGCCGTGGCGGTGCGGCCCTTTCCATGCGGGCGGTGACCGGCAAGCCGATCAAGCTGATGGGTACCGGCGAAAAGCTCGACGGACTGGAGGACTTTCACCCCGAGCGCATTGCCGGACGTATTCTCGGCATGGGCGACGTGGTCAGCCTGGTCGAACGCGCGGCACAGGAGATCGATCACGACAAGGCGAAGAAGATCGCCGAGCGCATGCGCAAAGGCGCCTTCGATCTCGAAGACCTCGCCGATCAGCTCAGGCAATTGCAGAAGCTCGGCGGCATGGGCGGCATGATGAACCTGCTGCCCGGCATGGGGAAGATCAAGAAGCAGCTGGAAGGTGTCGATCTCGACAACTCGGTGCTGAAGCGCCAGATGGCGATCATCGGCTCGATGACGGGTTACGAGAAGCGCAATCCGAAAGTCATGAATGCGTCGCGCAAGAAGCGTGTTGCGGCGGGCTCGGGCACCAAGGTCGAGGAGATCAACCGGCTGCTCAAGATGCACCTGCAGATGGCCGACATGATGAAGCAGATGGGCCAGGGCAAGGGCCTGTTCGGCAAGATGATGGGCGGCGGCAAGGGTGCGCCAGACGCCGCCGAACTGGAAAAGATGCAGGCGGAACTCGCCAGGATGGATCCCAATGCAATTCCGGCGGAACTCAAGGACATGATGCAGGGCGGCGGCATGCCGCAAATGCCGAAGCTGCCGGGCCTGGGTGGCCTGGGTGGCAAATTGCCGGGTCTGCCTGGACTTGGCGGCGGCTCACCGTTCAAGGGACTTCCCGGGCTGGGGAAGAAGAAATGAGATGGGACTCGAACTTGAAAGCGCGCGGCTGCGGCTCCGGCAATGGCGGGAAGAGGATACCGATCCCTTTTATGAATTCTTCCGCGATCCGCATACCCACGCAATCTACCAGACCGATTTTGAGCGGCACGACATCTGGCGGCGCATTGCCTCATTCATCGGTCACTGGCACTTGCGCGGCTTTGGCCCATGGGCGCTCGAGGACAAGGCGAGCGGCCTGTTTGCCGGCTATGCCGGCTTGTGGTTTCCGCCGGAATTCAGCGATGTCGAAGTGGGCTACGGTATCATGCCGGAGTTTCGCGGGAGGGGCTATGCGCCTGAAGCTGCGCGCATGGCGCGCGATCACGGCCATGAGTTCGGCATCAAGCGCCTCGTCAGTTACATCAAGCCCGGTAATACCCAATCGCGGCGCGTTGCTGAAAAGCTCGGCGCCAGGCCCGACGGCGAATTCCCGCTGCGCGGCGTTCCGCACACCGTATTTCTTCACCGCAAACCCTGAACTTTTCACATCACTCAAGGAGACTGGAAAATGGCACTGAAAATCAGGCTGGCACGCGCCGGCACCAAGAAGCGGCCCTACTATCATATCGTGGTGGCCGATGCGACGAGCCCGCGCGACGGCAAGTTCATCGACGTGGTTGGCGCGTTCAATCCGATGCTCGGCAAGACCGACGAGAACCGCGTCAAGCTCGACGGCGAGAAGGCCGCACAATGGCTCAAGAAGGGCGCGCAACCGACCGACCGCGTGCTGCGTTTCCTCGACAAGATCGGTGTCGCCAAGCGCGAAGCCCGCAACAATCCCAACAAGGCGAAACCGGGCAAGAAGCGCCTCGAGCGCGAGAAGCTGCAGGCCGATGCCGCCACCAAGGCCGCAGAAGCGGCAGCGGCTGCTGCTGCGGCTCTAGCCGCTCCAGCCGAAGCCCCTGCCGAGGGCTGAGCCCTCGCACGCGTGACGCATGAACGCCAGCGATCCGTTATCGCGATCCAGCGACGCGCGTGAGCGGGTGCGGGTCGGTGTCATCGTGGGTGCGCATGGCATCAGGGGCGAGGTAAAGCTGCGCAGCTTCACTGCCGATCCCGCGGCCATCGCAACCTATGGGCCGCTTGCCTCGGCCAAAGGCGAAGTCCTGACGATCGCGCGGATCAAGCCGCAGAAGGATGGCTTCATTGCCGCCTTCAAGGGTGTGAGCGACCGCAACCGGGCCGAGGCTCTCAAGGGCACCGAACTCTTCGTGGCGCGGTCGCAGCTTCCCGATCCGGACGAGGGTGAAGTCTATGCCCATGACCTGATCGGGCTTGCCGTGACGCTCAAGGATGGCGTGCTGCTGGGCGAGATCGTGGCGATGCCGAATTACGGGGCGGGAGACCTCCTCGAAGTGAGGGCAGAAGGCCGGAAGGATACGGTTCTGATCCCGTTCGCTCCCACCTACGTGATGGAGCGCACAGCGGAGCGGGTCGTGGTCGATCTGCCGGAAGGCTACCTGGACGACACCGCATGAGCTGGCAGGCGCACATATTGACGCTATTTCCGGAGATGTTTCCGGGGCCGCTGCAGTATTCGCTGGCGGGCAAGGCGCTGGAGCAGGGGCTGTGGAGTCTCGATGTCCGGGATATCAGGGCTTCCGCCACGGACCGGCATCGCACGGTGGATGACAGTCCGGCAGGAGGTGGGCCCGGCATGGTGCTGAAGCCCGACGTGCTGGCGGCTGCCATCGATGCAACACCTCACACGGTGCCACGCCTGCTGATGAGCCCGCGGGGTGAGTCCCTTACCCAGGCGCTGGTTCGCGAGCTGGTGGCGGGGCCGGGCGTACTTATCGTCTGCGGGCGGTTCGAGGGGGTGGATGAGCGGGTGATCCAGCAGCGTGGCTTGCGGGAAATCTCGCTTGGCGATTTCGTGCTTTCGGGGGGAGAGCCGGCGGCGCTGGCGCTGCTCGATGCGATTGTCAGGCTGTTGCCAGGCGTCATGGGACGGGCCGAAAGCGGCATCGAGGAGAGTTTCGAGGACGGGCTGCTGGAACAGCCGCAATACACAAGGCCCCGCAGCTTTGAAGGCCTTGAAATACCGGAGGTTCTGCTCTCCGGCGACCATCAGGCGATAGACCGGTGGAAACGCCGGCAGAGGGAAGAGTTAACGAAGCAACGCAGGCCTGACCTGTGGCGGACCTACGAGTCCGGAAAGGTTTGATTTTCAACACGGTTGCGGGTATAGGCCCGGCAACCCCTAAAGGATGTCAGTCATGAATATCATCGAACAGCTCGAGAAAGAGCAAGTCGCGGCCGTACTTGCCAAGCGCGAAGTGCCGGATTTCGCCCCGGGCGATACGCTTATCGTCAATGTGAAGGTCAAGGAAGGCGAGCGTTCGCGCATCCAGGCCTATGAGGGCGTGTGCATTGCGCGCTCGGGCGGCGGGCTGCAGGAGAATTTCACCGTCCGCAAGATGTCGTATGGCGAAGGCGTGGAACGCGTCTTCCCGGTCTATTCGCCGATGATCGACTCGATCAAGGTGGTGCGGCGCGGCAAGGTGCGCCGGGCCAAGCTCTATTACCTGCGCGGCCTCACCGGCAAGTCGGCGCGCATCGCCGAGAAGCAGCGCGCCCTGGTGCCGGGCGCCAGCGCCGCCGTGGCCCGTGCGGCCGATGTGCCGGTCGTCGAGGTTGCCGCCGACGATGTTTCGCTGATTGGCGGCGTTGGCCCGAAGATCGCCGAACAGCTCCACGCCGAGGGCATCACCTCGCTGAAGCAGATCGCCGAAATGGATGACGCGACGCTGTTTGCGCTCGACGAAAAGCTCGGCCTCAAGGGCCGCACGGCGCGCGAAGAATGGGTGGCGCAGGCCAAGGAACTTCTGGACGGCAAGGCGCCGCGCGCCAAGACCGACAAGGCCCGGGCGAAGAGCTGATCTTCACCATCCGGTTCTGAGGTTTCGCGGGCCGGTGATGAACCGGCCCGTTTCATTTGGGAGGCAGGCCATGAAGGACTATTTCGACGCCAACCGGCGCTCATGGGACGAGCGGGTGGGCATTCATGCGGCCGACGAAACCGGATTCTATTCGGTCGAAAAGGTGTTGCGCGGCGAGGACAAGCTCAATGCCATCGAGGCGGCCGAGATCGGCGATATAAGGGGCCTGCGGGTGGCGCACCTGCAATGCCACTTCGGGCTCGATACAATGTGCCTCGAGCGGCGCGGGGCGGATGTCACCGGGCTTGATTTCTCCCCGGCAGGCATTGCCAAGGCGCGCGAGATCGCTGCAACGCTTGGGCTCAAGGCGCAGTTCGTGGAAGGCAATGTCTATGATGCGCGGACCCTGCTCGATGGCGATTTCGACATGGTCTATGTCACCTGGGGCGCGATCAACTGGCTGCCCGATATCGCGCGCTGGGCGCAGGTGGTTGGTTCGCTGTTGCGGCCAGGCGGCTGGCTTTATCTCGCCGAGTCGCATCCGGCAATCCTGTGTTTCGAATGGATCGATGGCAAGATCGTGCCGCATTACAACTGGCGGACGCCGAAGGACACGCCGGTCGTGTCGGATGTTGCAACGACCTATAATGGCTCGACGCAGATCGTGAAGAACACCCGCAATTACGAATGGATCCATCCCTTGTGCGATATCGTTGGCGGGCTTCGCGCCGCGGGCATGCATATCGACTGGCTGCATGAGCATGATCGGCTCACGTGGAACCTGTTTCCCAACATGACCGAAGGCCCGGATGGGTTGTACCGGTTGCCACCGGACTTTCCACAGTTGCCGCTGGCGTTTTCACTCAGGGCCGTGAAGCAGGGATAGATGTGGACGGGCCTTCGGCCCGGCTGATCTGCTGGGTTCCGGGTTCGCATGCGGCTTTGCCGATGCGCCCCGGAATGACGGGTGTGTGTGGACTACTTCAGGGCCCACACTGCGGTGCGCTTGATTTCGGCGTCTTCGAGGTCGCGGGTGACGGGGACGTTGTATTCCGCCAGTTTTTCGAGCGAGTCCTTTGGCAAGTAGCTGCGGCCGGGATCGCCGATGAGCACCCTGGCGCCGTTTGCCTGGGCCAGCCGGAGCCACGCCAATGCGCGGGCCGCAATGTTTTTCTCATAGAAGAGATCACCGACGAGGATCACGGAAAACGCGCCAGGCGGGTGTTCTAAGAGATCAGTGCCGGCGGCCGAAAGGCTGACGCCGTTGAGCCCGGCATTCATCGTCATCGAAACCACGGCGAATGCATCGATGTCGGAGGCCGTGACGTGGGCTGCGCCGGCACGTGCGGCAGCGATTGCCACCATGCCTGAGCCCGAGGCGAGATCGAGGACTGTGAGACCGCGTACGCAAGCAGGATTATCTGTCACATAGCGCGACAAGGCCTGGCCGCCGGCCCAGGCAAAGGCCCAGAACGGTGGCGGCAGGCCGATTTCATCCAGTTCCTCTTCGGTCTTCATCCACAAGGGCACAGCCTCATGGGCGAGATGCAGGCGGAGTTCCGGCACAAGCGGCGGCGAGAGAACTGCGGTGTTGGCGCGGATAAAGGCGGCGCGGTCGATGATTTTTGGCGTCACGCGGAGCGGGCGGGGAGTTTCACGCCGCCAAGGCTGCAGATCAGCTTCCATTCCTCCGCCGTCACCGGCTGCACCGAAAGGCGCGAGTTCTTGACCAGCACCATTTCCTTGAGGCGCGGATCGGCCTTGATCGTATCAAGCGACACCGGCTTCGGCACATCGGCGACGGCCCGGATGTCGACACATTCCCATCGCTCATCGTCAGTGGAACTGTCGCGATGCGCCAGCTTGCAGACCTCAACGAGGCCGACAACGGCCTTGCCTTCATTGGAGTGATAGAAGAAACCCCGGTCGCCGAGCTTCATGGCCTTCATGTTGTTGCGGGCCTGATAGTTGCGGACACCGGTCCATTCCTCGCCAGCCGCACCTTTCTTCTTCTGCATGTCAAAGGACCAGACTTCGGGCTCGGACTTGAACAGCCAGTATGCCATGGCTCATGCCTCCGGATTCTTGAGGGCCCATTTCCACGGCCTGATGTCGACAGACTGGAACAGTCCGGCCATGGCATAGGGATCGTTTTCGGCAATGGTCCGCGCGGCTGTCCGGTCAGCCGCTTCGATGATGACCAGCGAGCCCACGGGCGAGCCTGCATCATCGGTGAATGGGCCAGCGGCCTTCATGGCATTGCCCAGACCCTGAAGGTAAGCCAGATGGCCAGGGCGTTCCTTGAGGCGCAAATCGAGGCTTCCCGGCTTGTCGGTGCAGATCAGGGCAAAGAGCATTGACGGTCCTTTCAATCACGAAACTCGGGGCGCAGCGGGCGCTGCATCAGGCGGGCAATCTCTTCGCCCGGCGAAGCTCCGCCGTCAATGATGGCGTGAACGGCAGCAATAATGGGCATGTCGAGGCCATGCCTGTTGGCAAGCTGTGCGGCAATCGCGGCGGTCGCGGCACCTTCAACAACGCCCCGCGATTTGCCGAGCGCTTCGGCAACGCCAAGGCCCTCGCCGATGGCGAAGCCAAAGCTGTAGTTGCGGGACTGGCGGCTGGAACAGGTGAGGAGGAGATCGCCCAGGCCCGAAAGGCCGGTGAGCGTTTCGGCCTTCGCCCCCAGAGCCCTGCCAAAGCGCGCCAATTCGGCGAAGCCACGCGTCGTCAGTGCGGCGCGGGCGCTGTCGCCGAGCCCCCGGCCATCGGAAATGCCGCAGGCGATGGCCAGGACATTCTTGAGCGCACCGCCGATCTCCACGCCTGCAACATCGTCCGACGCATAGATGCGGAAAGCCGGGCTGGACAGTGCCTTCGCCCACTTTGCGGCATCGTCCATCATGGGTGCTGCAAGGGTGACCGCAGTGGGGAGATCGCGCATGACATCGGCTGCGAAGCTTGGGCCCGAGAGCGCCATGGGTATCGCCTCGGGCACGATCTCGCTCACGATCCGGTGCATGAACAGGCCGGTCGATTGCTCGATCCCCTTGGCTGCAACGATGACCGGCTGGCCTTCGCTGATAGCAGGTGCAATGCGCTGCATGACATCCCGGCAGGACTGCGCCGGGACGGCCAGAATGATCGCGGCGGACCCGGCAAGTACCTCCGGATTGTGCCATCGCCTCGACCAGAAGACCGTTTCGTGGCCCGCACTTCTTGCAACATGGGCAAGCGCGTTGCCCCAGGCACCTTCGCCGGCAATGCCGATCAGGCGTTTCACGCCTTGGCACCAAGACGGCCAGAGCCATAGACGGGAGGTGACTCGCGGTCGAGCGGCCAGCGCGGGCGGGCCGGGGCGGACAAATCGTCGGCAAGGCCAAGTGCGAGACGCTCGGCACCTGCCCAGGCCACCATGGCGGCATTGTCCGTACACAGATGAATTGGGGGAACAACCAGATCGAACCGGTGCGTGGCGCAGACGTCATCGAAAACCTGCCGCAGTGCTGCATTGGCGGCGACGCCGCCCGCCACGACGAGCGTGGGGCTGGCGTGCTCCGGCTGCAGTGCCCTGAAATGGCGGAAGGCCGAGGCGAGTCGATCGCGCATGGTGCCGGTCACAGCGTGCTCGAAGCTGGCGCAAATATCGGCGACGTCCCGATCGCTCAAGGCGGGAATTCCCTGCGCCACTTCGCGCACCGCGGTCTTCAGTCCGGAGAAGGAAAAGTTGCAATCATCGCGGCCCTTGAGCGGGCGAGGCAGGTCGAAGCGCAGGGGATCGCCTTTCTTCGCCCATTTTTCCACGAGCGGACCACCGGGATAACCGAGTCCCAAAAGTTTGGCGGTCTTGTCAAAGGCTTCGCCCAATGCATCATCGATGGTGGTGCCGATGCGGCGATACTGGCCGACACCTTCGACCACCTGGAACTGGGTGTGGCCGCCTGAAATGAGAAGCAGCAAATAGGGAAAATCGTGCTGCCCGAGAAGCCGCGGTGTCAGCGCATGGGCCTCAAGGTGATTGATGGCCAGGAAAGGCTTTGCCGCTGCAAGCGCAATGCCCTTGGCCATGGTCAGGCCGACGATGAGGCCGCCGATCAGACCCGGCCCGGCGGTGGCGGCGATGCCGTCAATATCCCTGAGGGTGAGCTTCGACTCCGCCAGCGCCTGCGCCACCAGACGGTCGAGATGCTCGATATGGGCGCGGGCGGCGATTTCGGGAACAACACCGCCAAAGGGTGCGTGATCGGCGATCTGCGACAGGACGACATTGGCGAGGATGTGGCCGGTGCCGCTCGAATCGCGGCGCACCAAGGCGGCCGCGGTCTCGTCGCAGGAGGTTTCAATCCCCAGAATTGTCAGTTCTTGCGCGGCCATGGCGGCTGGTGGACTTCTCTGGCTGAATGGGTAGAAGGATTGCGAGATCGTCTAGCATCGGGCTTATCACTCTTGCAAACATCCAAACTCCGCATCGGCACGCGCGGCTCCAGGCTGGCCCTGGCGCAGGCGCATGAGACCCGCAGCAGGCTTTGCACCGCGCAGGGCCTGGCGGAGAGCGATATCGAGATCGTCACGATCCTGACTACAGGCGACCGGGTGAAGGACCGGCCGCTGTCTGAGATCGGCGGCAAAGGGCTTTTCACCAAGGAAATTGAAGACGCGCTGCTCGACGGCTTGATCGATCTTGCCGTTCACTCAATGAAGGATATGCCGGCAGAACTGCCTGGCGGACTGGTCATAGCGTCGCTCCTGCCCCGCGAAGATGCGCGCGATGCCTTTCTCAGCCCGGTCGCCAGGTCCATCGCGGATCTGCCGCAGGGCGCCATAGTCGGTTCGTCATCGGTGCGGCGCACGGCGCAGCTCTTGCGGATCAGGCCCGATACGGTTTCGGTCCCGTTTCGCGGCAATGTCGATACGCGGTTGCGCAAACTTGCGGAAGGTGTTGCGCAAGCGACATTCCTGGCCTGCGCCGGATTGAACCGGCTTGGGCTTGCGGACCGGATCACCGCAGCGGTTGACTTCGAAGTCATGCTGCCTGCGGTGGCGCAGGGGGCAATCGGTATCGAAATCCGCGAAGCAAACGCGCAGGTCGGAAATCTGCTTGCTGCGATCAATCATCGTGAAACGGAGATCGCAGTTGCCTGCGAGCGGGCTTTCCTTTTAGCGCTCGATGGCTCATGCCGCACACCAATTGCCGGTCATGCCACGGTCGATGGCGGGAGGCTGAGGTTTCGCGGGCAGGCGCTGACTGCCGATGGCGTTCACAGCTTCGACACGGTGCGCGAGGGCGCGCCGGACGATGCTGCCCGCATGGGACGCGACGCGGGCGAGGAAATCAAGCTGCGTGGCGGCACGCTCATCGCGCACTAATGCTGTATCTGGTCACGCGGCCACAACATGATGCCAGAAAGCTGATCGATAGACTCGATGCGCTCGGCCATCGGGCGGTGCTTTCGCCGGTAATCGATATCGTGCCGCGAGACCATGCCGCACTTTCACATGCAGTGATTCAGGCAATTGCCTTCAGCAGCGCCAATGCGGCGCGGGCGGTTTCCATCCTTACGAATCGTGAGCGCCTGCTGCGGCTTCCGGCATTTGCGGTGGGTGAACAGTCGGCAGCGGCAGCGCGCCTTGCGGGACTCGCGGACGTTCGCGAAGCGGGCGGCGATGCAGTGCAAATGGCAGAGAAGATCATCGCGGACTGCGATCCGGCAGCGGGGGCCATCGCCTATCTCTCGGGCGCGGACACGGCGGGCGATCTTCAAGGCCAATTGCAGCAGGCCGGTTTTACCGTGGAGCGCGCGGTGCTCTATGACGCCGTTCCGGCCGTGAACCTGTCGCGCGAAGCCGTTAACGCGATATACAGCGGAAACGTTGCCGGGATTTTGCTCTATTCGCCACGCTCGGCTAAAATATGGAAAAGCTTGCTCCACGCCGCAGGACTGGCAGAAAGCGCGCGGAAACTGCGCCATTTTTGCCTCTCCGCAAATGTTGCCGCAGCACTTGGCAGCGACTATGTGACAGTCGTGGCGTCCGCCCCCCGGGAAGACGCATTGCTGAGCTTGCTTGACCCCATCCGCTGACGGCTGGCACAAGCGGTCAGATTCGCGAAGGATGCCGCAATGGCGAAGAAGCAGAAGCCTGACCATGGCGAAACGGTCGACCCGAAGAGCCCGGTGATCGATCTTGAGGCTGAAGACGTGAAGGTGATCGAGACTGAAGCGGTGGCTCCTGAGGCCATTGCACTTGATGCTGAGCCGATATCGGACGATCCGCCATCGCCTCCGCTTCCGCCTGTAGCGAAGAAGGCAAGACGCTTCCCGCCCAGGCTGGCAGGCGGCATTGCCCTTGCCGCGCTGGCGGCACTTGCCGGTGCCTGGCTCTACAAGGATTTCGGGGCACGGTTCTGGCCCAGCGATGAAATGACGGCACTCGCATCGCGTCTCTCGGTGATTGAGGCTGAGAACAAGACGCTGACTGACCAGTTGCGCGGGATAGCGGGGGCGGTCGACAGCCTGAAGGAAAGCAGCAACGGTTTTGCCGACGCATTGAAGAAAACCCAGACCGCAGCCGATACGGCGGTGGCGAACAGCAGCCTGGCACAGGATGCGGGGCTTGCCCTCGAAGGTAAGCTCGCAGCTGCCGATGCGCGGGTGACCGCTGCGCAAAAGTCCATCGATGCACTCAAGGCGGTGATGGCCTCGGTTCCCGCGAGCAGTACTGTCCCGGGAGCGGGCATCAGTGCTGCGGCGCTGTCAGATTTGCAGGCCCGGCTCACGACAGTCGAGAAGGATCTCCTCGATCTCAGGACCAAGGCACCGACGGCCGGTGCCGAAGCTGCAACGCTGCTGTCGCAGACGCTCGCCGATCTCAAGGCAAAGGTCGCGGCGGGTGCGCCCTATGCTGCGGAGCTGCAGCAGATATCCAACCTGGTGCCGGCTGCTGCCGGTCTCACGGCACTTGCGGCAACCGCCGAGAAGGGTGCGCCCACCGCACAGATGCTCGCGGCAGAAGCAGCGGCGCTCGCCGAAAAGCTTACACCACCGCCTGCCGTCGAGACGGTGAGCGAAGGCAGCTATTGGGACAGCTTCATCGGCATGCTCGGCGGCCTCGTCAAGGTGCGCAATATCGGCGAAACCGATTGGCGCGCGGTTGCCACGCAGGCCGGTGAAGCGGCGCAAGCGGGCAATCTTCAGGAGGCGCTCGAGCTGGCCAAGGGCGAGGGAGAGATGCCGAATGAACTGCGCGTCTGGCGCGAGCAGGTACAGGCGCGGATCAATGCGGAAGCGGCGATCGAAGAGGTGTCCGCGGCGGTGCTGCGGCAGATTTCGGCGATCGGCGGGGCACCATGATCCGTTTCGTCTGGCGACTTGGATTGCTGGCGGCACTCGCGGCAGGCTTTGCCTGGCTGGCGGATCGCCCCGGCCTGGTCACAGTGCGCTGGCTTGGCCGGGTATTCGAGACGCCATTGTTTGCCGCGGTGGCCGCCGTGCTGCTGGCGGTGGCGGTGCTGTGGTTCCTCTACCAGTTGATCCGGCGGGTGTTCCGCTCGCCCAAGACGGTTGGCGAGTACATGCGGTTCCGCCGCCACCGGCGCGGGTTTGAATCGCTGTCGAAGGGCATTGTCGCGGCAGGTGCGGGCGATGGCGCCGCCGCGCGTCGTCATGCGCAGATTGCGGCGAAGACGCTGACCGACGAGCCGCTGGTGCGCCTGCTGGAAGCGCAGGCGGCACAGCTTCGGGGCGACCGGGCAGCGGTCAAGTCTGCTTTCGAATCCATGCTGGCTTCGCCCGATACCGAAGCACTGGGTCTGCGCGGCCTGTTTGCCGAAGCGCGGCAGGCAGGGGATTTGCAGAAGGCGCGCGAACTGGCAGAGCGGGCGTTGCGGAAAAATCCGTCACTTGCATGGGCGTCGAGCGCCATGTTGCAGGCCCAACTCGCGGCCAGGGACTGGACCGAGGCATCGCTGGTGCTTGAACAGCAGCGCAAGGCCGGCCTGATCGACGCCAAGCTGGCCGACCGCAAGCGTGCCGCACTTTACGCCGCCGAGGCGCTTGATCTTGAAACCGGCAAGCGCGAGCAGGCGCTCAACCTGGCGACCAAGGCACACCAGCTTGATCCGGCCCTGGTGCCGGCGGCCGTGGTGGCCGGGCGGCTCCACGCGCAACAGGGTTCGCCCCGCAAGGTGTTCAAGGCATTGCGCAAGAGCTGGGAACTGTCGCCACATCCCGATATCGCCGAGACCTGGGCCTATGCGCGGCATGGCGATGGACCGAAGGAGCGGCTGGCGCGCATCCGCGAGCTGGTGGCGAACCATGATGGCGGCATCGAAGGCAAGCTGGCACTGGCGCGGTCAGCCATCGCCGCGAAGGAATGGGCGGAGGCGCGAAATGCGCTTGAACCGTTTCTCGACAACCGCCCCGAGGCGCGCGTCTGTGCCCTGATGGCCGACCTCGAAGAAGGCGAGACCGGCGACAAGGGCCGGGCGCGGGAATGGCTGGCGCGGGCCATGCATGCACCGCCTGCGCCGCTCTGGGTGATCGACGGGGTTGCCAGCCCGCGCTGGAGTGCCGTTTCGCCGGTCAGCGGGGAAATCGCCATTGCCGAATGGAAGACGCCCTATGACGCACTGGCCGCGCCGCTGGAGGAGTCTGTGGAACCAGCGTCCCAGGTGCTGGCCGGTCCGGCAACCACGGTAGAACCGGAGAAGCCACGGAAAGTCCAACCGGTACGGCCGCCCGACGATCCCGGCCTCGATGACGAAGGCGCAAATCGGTAACCACGGTAAACAATGCGTTAACGGATTCTGGTTCAGAACAGCAGTTCAAGAATCAAACGCCACCATCCGATCGACGTTTCATGCCCGGTAATGAACTTCGCAAGCCATTGAAAAGACGCAGTGTTTGGCAACGACTCTGGCTCAGGCGGCCAGGGCTTCTGCCGGTCACGGCGTGGGCGGCCGGGCTTGCCTTCGTGGCCCTCGCGATATGGGCCATACGCACCCCCTATCCCTTCGCCGGCGAGCCGGTTCTGGTGATGACTGTGCCAACGGCACAGGAAATGACCACCGGTTCCACTTCGAAACCCGGCGATGCCGCGGCGCCGGCCGGCGAGGAGGTGGCCATCGCCGAGGAAGAGGAGCCCATCGCCGATACCGGCGAGGATCCCGACATCAAGATCATCAGGCCGCGCGACCAGGAGGTGACCGAAACCGACTCAGCCATCATCGTGGCGCCACGGCGCACTCTTGCCGCAGCTCCCATTGCCTCGGTTTCCGAGCAAGGTCCTTATGGCATCCTGCCCAAGATCGGCGCCAACAACAAAAAGCCGTCGGCAGTCTATGCGCGGCGCGCCTCGCAACAGGCGATGATGGAAGACCAGCCCAAGATTGCCATCGTGCTGGGTGGCATGGGCCTCAATGCCGATCTTACCAAACAGGCGATTGCCGACCTGCCGGGCGAGATTACCTTCGCCTTTGCGCCTTATGGCGAAGACCTGCAGGCGCAGGTGAACAAGGCCCGCGCCGGCGGGCACGAAGTGATGCTGCAATTGCCGATGGAGCCCTTCGGCTATCCGGCGGTCAATCCCGGTCCCAAGACCATTCTCGTGGACGCCGACATCAATACCAATCTCGACGCGCTGGCCTGGCACATGGGACGGTTTGCCGGATACACGGGCGTGGTGAATTACATGGGGGCGCGACTCCTGTCGGAGCCGCAGCCGCTCAAGCCGGTGCTGGCGGAACTGAAGCGGCGCGGGCTGATCTTCCTGGGCGACGGTTCGGCGGCACGCAACATGTCGGGCGAGGTCGGCAAGACCATTGGCCTACCGGTGCGCAGTGCCGGAAGCATCATCGATGGCAATCCCGATCCACAGGCGATCGCAGCACAACTTACACAGCTTGAGCAGGATGCGCGGCAGAACGGCATTGCCATCGGCTCCGGAACGGGGCTCGACGTTACCATCGAAGCGGTTAACCAATGGGCCAAAAGCCTTGCGGAACGGGGCGTTGTCCTGATACCCGTCAGCGCGGCATATAAGGGTCGCGCGAGCTGATGAACAATTTTCCCGCTGAAGGATACCGGCCTTGCGTCGGTGTCATGCTGCTGAACCAGCTTGGCCTGGTGTGGACCGGGCACCGGCACGAGAAGGTCAATGACGATGGTGTTGGCCTGTGGTGGCAAATGCCGCAGGGCGGCATCGACGAGGGCGAAGACCCGCGGGCAACCGCGCTGCGCGAGCTTGCCGAGGAAACCGGAATCACCTCGGCCCATATCATCGGCGAGTCGCCGCAGTGGTACAATTACGACCTGCCGGCCAACCTGATCGGGAAGTCCTGGGGCGGACGCTGGCGCGGCCAGACGCAGAAATGGTTCGCGGCGCGCTTCACCGGAGAGGACACGGAGATTAATCTTGCTCCTCCCGGCCACAAGCAGGAATTCGACCAGTGGCGCTGGGCCACCATGGATGAGGTGCTCGACAGCATCGTGCCGTTCAAGCGCGCGGTCTATGCGCAGGTGGTGAACGACTTCCGGCATCTCGCCACATGATGGCCGAGCATATCATTTTCGATTGCGACGGGGTGCTGGTCGACAGCGAGCCCTTGTCGATGGAACTCGATTACATGATCCTGCGCGAGCATGGCGTTTCACTCACGCGGCGCGAAGTCTTCGAGCGCTTTGTCGGGCTCACCTTCGGAGCATTGATGGAACAGGTCAGCCGCGAATTCGGCATAAGGCTTCCGGACGACCTGAGCGACACCAAGGATCGCCGCCTTCTCTCGCTGTTTGAAGAAAAGCTTCAACCGGTCGCTGGTGCCGCAGCGGCCATCGATGCAATCGTCCTGCCGCGCAGTGTCGCCTCGAACTCACCGCGGGCGCGGGTCAAAGCCGCCTTTCGCATTGCCGGTTTCACACGCCAATTTGGATCCCGGATCACCACCTTCGAGGACGTGAAACAGGGCAAGCCTGCACCCGATATCTATGTCATGGCGGCCCAGCGCGCCAGGGTGGAGCCATCGCATTGCGTCGTGGTCGAGGACAGCCTGGCGGGCGTGATTTCGGCGGTCGCCGCTGGCTGCAAGGTGCTGGGTTTCAGCGGCACCGCGCATGATCCAGCTGAACACGAGGCGAAACTCACGCAGGCTGGGGCGGCACGAATTTTTCGCCAGATGACTGAACTTCCCGGACTGGTCAGCGCCCTTCAGGCGTCATGAGCACGCCCGTGCCAGGCTGCATCATCGCGGGCGGCCTTGCCCGGCGGATGGGCGGCGGTGACAAGGGCGACATCCGGATTGGCGGCAGGTCCATGCTAGCGCATATCATCTCCCGGCTGGAACCACAGGTTTCGCGGCTGGCGATCAATGCCAATGGCGATCCTGCCCGATTCGAAGACCTGGGGCTTCCCATCATCGGCGATCCGGTGGCGGGCCATCCGGGACCGCTTGCAGGCCTGCTTGCGGCACTTGAATGGGCCGATGCGCCCTGGGTGGTCACGGTTCCTTCCGATACGCCGTTTCTTCCGGACGATCTGGTGATCCGCTTCCAGCAAGCGGCAGCCGGGCGGCAATGCGTCATCGCGCAATCCGGCGGACGGCCACATCCGGTGTGCGGATTGTGGAGCACGGCGCTTGCCCCTGCTTTGCGAAATTCTATCGATGGGGGATTGCGCAAGGCCGAGCAGTGGACTCTGCAACTTGATTGCGGCTTTGCCGAATGGCCGGTCCAGCCCTACGATCGATTTTTCAATATCAATACGCCGGAGGATATTGTGGAGGCAGAACGAATCTTCGCGGCATACCGGCCATGAGCCAACGGATCATCGGCGTTGCCGGTTTCAAGAACGCGGGCAAGACGACGCTGGTGGAAAAGCTGGTGACGGCGCTGAGCTTGCGCGGCCTTCGCGTTTCTACGGTGAAGCACGCGCACCATTCATTCGACATCGATCATGAGGGGCGTGACAGTTTCCGGCATCGGAAAGCGGGTGCCACGGAAGTTGCAGTGGTGTCGCGGTCACGGTGGGCCATCATCCACGAGCTTCGTGACGAAGACGAACCGCCGCTGGAGCATATCCTTGGCAAGCTGGCGCCCTGCGACCTGGTCATTGTCGAGGGCTACAAGCGCGACAGCCACGACAAGATCGAGGTGCGCAACCTGGCGCTGGACCATCCGGCACTGGCAGGCGATGATCCGACCGTGGTTGCCATTGCCGCCAACGGCGAAGTGGAGGGAGCACCGGTTCCGGTCTTCGACCGCGACAATGTCGCGGCACTCGCAGAGTTTATCGTGAAGCACATGGGGCTCAAATGACGCCTGAACACATTGTTTCATTCTGGATGGAGGCCGGTCCCGAACGCTGGTTCACCAAGGATGCCGCCTTTGATGGCGCACTTTCGGTGCGGTTTGGCGCGGCGCTGGCCAAGGCGCGGAGCGGGGCATTCGATCATTGGGGTGACACGCCGGAAGGGGCGCTGGGACTGGTGCTGCTGCTCGACCAGGTGCCACGCAACATTAATCGCGGATCACCACTTGCCTTTGCGACGGACGCAAGGGCGCAAGCGCTCGTGAAAGGCTGGATCGGCCGCGGCTACCTCCATGCGGTGCCGGCGCCAAAGGCCATGTGGTTCCTGATGCCGCTCGAACATGCCGAAGACATCTATGCGCAGCACCGCTGCGTAGCTCTGTTCGCGACGCTGGGCCTCAACGAGATGGTGTATTGGGCGCAGGTGCATCTCGATATCATCGCAAAATTCGGACGGTTCCCGCACC
>JANMMJ010000015.1:0-4634 GCA_031373255.1 Hyphomicrobiales bacterium | reverse complement strand
GGTGACGCCGCGCTTTGCCATCACCTCGAGCGAAGCGCAGCTGGCGATTGCCGGCGAACTGGTGAAGTCATTGCCCGGCGCGCTTTTGCAAACCCATCTCTCGGAAAGCCCCGGCGAAATTGCCGCGGTGAAATCGCTGTTCCCGAATGAACGGGATTATCTGGCCGTCTATGAACGTTTCGGCCTGGTCTCCAATGGGAGCCTCTTCGCGCATGGCATTCATCTCTCCGAGAGCGAGTGCCAGCGGCTGCATGACGCCGGCGCCGCCGTGCTGCATTGCCCCACATCTAATACGTTCCTCGGTTCCGGCCTTATGCGCATGAGCCATCTTGGGAGGGCAGAGCGGCCGGTCGGCTATGGCATTGCCACCGATGTCGGCGGCGGCACCAGCTATTCGATGCTGGCGACACTTGGCGAAGCCTACAAGGTGCAGATGCTCACCGGCTACAAGCCCTCGGCGTTCGAACTGTTTCACCTCGCCACCCGCGGCAATGCCGAGCGCCTGAAACTTGGCGGCGAAATCGGGGCGCTCGAGGCTGGCAAGTGGGCCGACATCGTGGTGCTCGACCCGCGCGCAACGCCAGTTCTCGCCGCAAGGCAGGATCTGTCGCAGTCACTCGAAGACATGCTCTTTGCACTGATGATCCTGGGCGACGACCGTGCGGTGAAGGCCACCTATGTGGCGGGCAAGAGGATGCATTGAAACTCCCTTCTCGCCGCTTGCAGCCGCCGTTCAAGGTGTCAGCGTCAGCGCCTTGTCGAGCCAGACTTCCTCGAGGTTGTTTCCCGGGCCCTTGCGGTCGATGACGAGGAAGCGGGCTGGCTCGCCGAGCACGAGCAAAGGGTGGTGCCAGATGTTACGGGCATAGTTGACGCCCTGCCTGCCGGTGGCGCTGAAGGCGCGATAGCTGGTGCGATCATGCACATCGCCCGCCACCAGCACCAGCCAGCCGCGGTCATCGAGCGGAAAGAAAATCTGCGAGCCCAGCGGATGGCGCTCCATCAGCTTGACAGCGATCGGTAACGGGCGCGGGGTTGCCTCGACAATGCCGATGGCGGCCGATCCGCCTTCGTCGCCCACATCGATGGCGGCGAGGTCGGCAAAGCGCTCGGCGAAACCCTGGTTGATGGTGAAGTGATGCGCGCCGTCGGTTTCTACCACCTCGCCGAAGGGCGTGAAGGCCGTCCTGGTCAATGGCTCCGGCCGGAGGATCACGCCAGTTCGCCGAAGACCCGGAAGCGCGAAATGCCGCCATCGGGATAGATGTTGAGCTTCACGTGACTCACCGGCCCCAGCGCCTTGAGGGCGCTGCTGTCATACTCGTGGATAGCGTCGGCTTTGAGTTTCTGTTCGCTCATCAATTCGGGCCAGAACATGGCCTCGGTGATGACCGAGGTTTCGGTGGCGGCGTGGACAAGGGCTGCCTGCAGCGAGCAGCGGTCCGGATAGTTGCCCTTGTAGTGACAGGTATCGACCTCGACCCTGGAGATAGTGCCGGGGGCGCCAAGCCTGACGATGATCCAGTCATTGCCCGGCTCGCGGCGGCGGCGGGTTTCCCAGCCATCGCCCATGTTGCGGCCACGGCCCTTGGTGATCATGGTCCACACCGCGCCATAATGTGCATCGTTATAGGCGATGATGCGGCCGCCATTGTTGGCGAGCGAAAGTTCATGCTGGCCTGCCTTGCCCTTACCCTCCCAGGCCGGAACCGGCTCGCCATAGACGCGCAGCCTGGCGACACCGCCGTCGGGATAAATGTGCAGGCGGAGATGGGTCCAGGCCTCGCGGCTGGCAATGGCATGGAAGTGATGCGCCGAGGACCCGAGCGGCACGGGGGCAAGAATCTCGGTCCATTTGGTCTTATCGCCGGGGGTATCGCTGGAGACGCAGGCCTCGAGCGAGGCGGCGGGCGGGTAATTGCCGGTAAAGTGGCTGGTGTCGATGTCGACGCCATGGATGATGCCGCGGGCGCCGAGCTTCACGATGCAGAAATCATGGCCGCCGGTCCGTTTGCGCTTTGATTCCCAGCCGTCCATCCACTTGCCGTTTTCGTCATACTTGTCGGGGATTAAGACCGCCGGATTGTCGTCGATCATGCGGGATTTGTCGGCGAAGAACTCGTCGGTGGCAAAAAGCGCTTCGGCGCCGAGGCGGGGCGAGGCGAGGTTGATAGCCTTGGTGAAGGCGGGTGCGGTGCTGGTCATGATGGGTTTTCATAACCGAGCGGGGCTTGTTGCGCAAATGCCGGCATGGCCTTGCCAGGCGCGGGCGTCTCGCCCATGGTGCCGGAAAAAGAGGAATGCCGCATGAGCCAGAAGCACCAGATCATCATCGATACCGATCCCGGCCAGGACGATGCCGTCGCCATCCTTCTGGCGCTGGCATCGCCCGAAATCGAGGTGCTGGGAATCACGGCGGTGGCCGGCAATGTGCCTCTGGCGCTCACCGAGAAGAATGCCCGCAAGATCTGCGAGCTGGCCGGCAAGACTGCCACGCGAGTATTTGCCGGGGCGATCCGGCCGCTGGTCCGGCGTCTGGTCACGGCGGAACATATTCATGGCCAGACCGGCCTCAACGGAACCGATTTACCCGAACCCACAATGGTGCTCGAAGCGCAGTATGGCCCCGATTTCATCGTCGAAACCCTGATGCAGCGCGAAGCGGGCACGGTCACGCTCGCCACGCTCGGACCGCTCACCAACATCGCAACAGCGCTCAACCGCGAGCCCCGCATTGCGCCGCGGATCAAGCAGATCATCGCCATGGGAGGCGGCTTCTCCGAGACCGGCAACATCACGCCTGCGGCCGAGTTCAACATTCATGTCGATCCGCAGGCGGCGCGCGTGGCGTTTTCCTGTGGAGCGCCTGTCACGCTGATCCCGCTTGACTGCACGCATCTGGCGCTGACCACAAGAAAGCGTTTGGCGAAGTTCCGCGACATGGGCAACCGGACGGGACCCGCCGTGGCAGCACTCCTCGATTTCTTCGAACGCTTCGACGAACGGAAATACGGCACCGATGGTGCGCCGCTGCACGATCCGTGCGTGATTGCCTGGCTGCTGCGGCCGGATCTCTTCACCGGGCGCGATGTCAATCTCGCCATCGAATGCGAATCGGAACTCACCATGGGCATGACGGTGATCGACTGGTGGGGTGTGACCGGGCGGGCCCACAATGCGCATGTGGTGCGCGGCGTCAATGCCGATGGCTTTTTCAACCTGCTGACCGAACGCATCGCCACGCTGCCGTGAGGAGGGCCTTTACCTCCCCGTCCTGATGCCGAAGAGGTTGAGCAGGTGCACGGTGGCGAGAAGGGCGACCAGGGCTGCGATGAACATGACGGGCGTGGTCGGCAGCAGGCTCGGCGGCCGGTTCAGGTCGCGTGGGCGGCGTTCGAGCATGACCATCGCGCCGACGCCGGCAAGCCCTGCCACCAGGCACGAGACGGTAATCCAGAATTCGGTCGCATCGAGCCCGGCAATCATGGGCGGCACTCCTAACAAGCGGCACGGCGGTTCGGCAAGGGCTTCACAGTTTCGCCGGATTGGCGGTTAGACTGAACCGTGGTTCGACAAGCAGCGAGGAGGGCGGTCATGGCTTTGCGCGGGTTGGCAACGGCGATTGCGCTGCTTTTGATGATGGTTTCACAGGGGCATGCCGCACCTGCCAGCGAATGCCTGGCGATGGCGGAGGGCCCGATCCGGGCAATCCCCGCGGCATACCAGCCAGCGGCCATCACGGAAAACCAGGTGCAGCTCACCTATGTCGGCCACTCCACCTTCCTGATCGAGAGCCATGAGGGGGTCCGCATCGCCACGGATTACGCCGGTTACCCGAACGATCCACTGCCCGACGCCGTGACGATGAACCGGGCGCACAGTTCGCACTATACCGACCATCCCGATCCCGCGATCCGCCACGTGTTGCGTGGCTGGAACCCGGCAGGGGGGCCGGCGCACCATGACGTGCAGGTGGGCGATGTGCGCATCCGCAATGTCACCACGGATATCCGGGGCGGGCAGTTCGGCCGCCAGCCCGATGCCAATTCGATCTTCGTGTTCGAAGTGGCGGGCCTGTGCATCGGCCATCTCGGGCATCTGCATCACGAACTGACACCCGGCCACATGAGCCTCATCGGCCGGCTCGACGTGGTGCTGGTGCCGGTCGATGGCGGCTATACCATGGCGCAGGCCAGCATGATGCAGGTGCTGAAAGACCTGAAAGCCCGGGTAGTCATTCCGATGCATTATTTCGGTCCTGCGACGCTGGCGCGTTTCGTCGCCACGGCGCGCGCCGATTTCGAGGTCGAACGGCTCGATGGCCGGACGCTGCTGCTGTCGCAGGCGACACTCCCCGACAAGCCGACGGTCATGGTGCCGGCGGGCTACTAGGCCGGCGCCGCACGACAATCCGAAAATTAATTTTAAATTTTGGGCGGCAACCGCTTGCGCTTCGGCAAAAACTGTTCACAAATGACACAAGGGTATGTCTGTAGCGGGAGTTGCGTATGCGTTTTCTGTCAGGAGTTGTGTTTTCCCTCATATTTGCCGCCAGTGCGGCCCAGGCCGACGTCAAGGAAAAATGGTCGCTCACCGGCTTCAGCCACCCGGAAAGCGTCGATCTGGACGTCTCG
>JANMMJ010000255.1:0-3039 GCA_031373255.1 Hyphomicrobiales bacterium | reverse complement strand
ACCAGCCGCCTTCCACACATCGTCAAGATCAACCTGAGCCAGGTGTTCTCCGGCCAGCGGGCCGGCATCAAGCAGTTGACGGCCGGATTTGGCTGGCCAGTTTCATGGACTATGATCTGGGGTACTTCGATGACATGGAATACAGACTGGAATCTATCGACGATCTATTCGGGGCAAAACTGTTACCCATGTCTCCGGAATAAAGTGTCACCTATGTCGCAGTAAGGACAAAAAAATTCAAGCGCTCTTCGGTTTCTTCCGCGCGCGGGCGGTCTGCGCTGATGTGTTGAGCGCCACGGCGGCGCGGATGAGCGCCTTCAATGCCCGTTCATCGATCTTGCCGCCCTCATGGATATCGATGGCGCGCCGCACATTGCCTTTGAGGCTGGAATTGAAAAGGTGCGAGGGATCCTCCAGTGCAGCACCTTTGGCGAAGGTCAGCTTCACCACGGCCTTGTAGGTCTCGCCGGTGCAGACGATGCCGTCATGCTCCCACACCGGAACGCCGCGCCACTTCCAGGTCTCGACCACATCGGGATCGGCCTCCTTGATGAGATGGCGGACCCGGCCGAGCGTATCGCCCCGCCAATCACCCAGTTCCCTGATCCGCGCATCGATCAGGTGCGAGGGGGAGGGACCTGCATTGTCGTCTTTCTGCGTGCTCTTGCTCTTTATCATGGTGTTGTCGCGTTTTTATCTGTTCCTGGGCTCGACTTTGAATTGAGTATCACCCTCTAACCTATGATACCATTTATTGTCGTTTCCACTCTGGGTCACGATGTTAAGCCACGGCTTAGTCACGGCGCGCAAGCGGTCCCAGGTTACGCTTGTGCCCTACTGTTTCAGTCACGAACATCGTTCGACATACTGAGCGGCGCTCGAAGTTGCAAAGAACAAAACGCTTGTTGTTCCTTTTTTGTTCTGTTAATGATTTTGTAGGACAACTCCCTACTAGAGTCCGATTGGCGCCTAAGAAGAATGGTGGGATGCATGGGTAGCTTATCGAAGATCGAGTGGACTGATTCGACTTTCAACCCGTGGGTTGGTTGCACTAAAGTGGCTCGAGCCAATGGAGTTCCGTCGGCGTGCGACTTTTGTTATGCGGAAAAGTGGGCCAAAAGGAGTGGCCAGGTCGAATGGGGCAACCATCCGCGTCGCCGCACGACCGAATCTTACTGGAACAGCGCCTTGTTGTGGAACAGCCGAGCAAAGTTGTTTCAGGCTGAACATGCCAGGCGTCAGCGCGTATTCTGCGCGTCCCTAGCCGACGTGTTTGACAATCAAGTTGATCCGGTTTGGCGTGCTGATCTTTTCAGTCTGATTCGTAAGTGCGACCAATTGGACTGGCAGCTTTTAACCAAGCGGCCGCAAAACATTCGCAAGATGCTACCCACTGATTGGCGCGAAGGATATCCGAACGTCTGGTTAGGGACGACAACAGAAGATGCAGGTTCTTACAAGCAGCGGGCGCCGTTCCTTTTCAAAGTGCCAGCTGCAGTTCATTTTGTGAGCTATGAACCTGCTATCGGTCCGCTTGGTCGGCTAGACATTGATGGCCGTTCCCCTGACTGGGTCATTGTCGGTGGCGAGAGCGGTGTGCGCTCGGACCTGATTCGCCCAACTGATCCGCAATGGGCGCGAGATGCAATCGCTGAATGCCGCCGCGTCGGAGCCGCTCTATTCTTAAAGCAGTGGGGTACCTATAAGAACAATCCCTACGTGTTTGAAGGGGGGCTAACCGAGCAACAGGCCATCAAGATAGACCCGCCCGAGAATGGTAAGGGTGGCGGAAAACTGGATGGCAGATTGTGGCGTGAGTTTCCCAATAACACATCGCGAACGAAAGCAATGATCATATCGCGAAAGAGGGGCGACGAGAATGCTTCAGAGGGACCCGGAACAATATACGCTGGGTGATGACGGACTGATCGTCGAAAGGGTCGGAGCCTGGGCCAGTGAAAAACTCAAGCTTGTTACCGATTACGTCTACGCATCAGGTGGGGCTCGCAAAAATTTTTTAGGCACCGGTGCTGCCTACATCGACCCATTTTGCGGGCCTGGCCGTTCGCTAATCCGGAGTACTACAAAGTATATTGAAGGCAGTCCCGTTGCCGCTTTCAACCGAGCCCTTCAATCTCCGGGTCGTTTCACGTCCATCAACATCTCCGATGGTGATCAAGACCTTCTCACAGCAGCAACAACGCGCTTAACCTTATTGGGAGCGCCTGTTCGCTTCTTTGCTGGTCCGGCAAGCGATTCGATACCGAAGATCATTCAGAGTTTGGATAGAAACGGACTACATCTCGCTTTTCTAGACCCGCGCAATTTGAGCACATTGTCATTCGATCTGTTCGAGGAACTTGCCAAGCTCAAACGTATTGACGTGATAGCGCATGTCAGCGTTTCCGATCTCCAACGCAATGCAGATCGCTACGCTGACGAGGATTATATGCAATTTGAAAAATTCGCTCCCGGTTGGCGAAGAAAAGTAAGCACAGACATGAACAAGACGGCATTTCGTGCTGCTATCCTCAAGTTTTGGTCTGATAAAGTGACAGCGCTTGGGCTTCCACATGCAAAGCACTGGGAACTGATCCGTGGTGATCAGGGTCAGCGTTTATACTGGCTGATCCTCCTAGCACGGCATGATCTCGCTCACGGTCTTTGGACTAAAGTCAGTTCGGAAGCAAAATCGCCCACTTTTGATTTCTAAATCTTATCTCGAAGTTCTAATGAGGTTCGAAGAAGCAGATGCTCCAAATTTATGGCCACCCCTTCGCGTCGTATTACTGGAAGGCGCTGATTGCGCTTTATGAGCGCGATGTGCCGTTCGAATTCCTGATGGTCGATGGCGAACACCCGGAAAACGCCAAGGCCATCAGCCGCCTCTCGCCGACGGGCCAATTTCCGGTGCTGGTCGATGGCGATCGCATCGTGATCGAATCGGCGGCGATCATCGAATATCTCGACCTCCATCATGGGCATGCGCCGCCCATGGTTCCGGCCGACCGGCGCGCCGCCATCGAAGCGCGGCAGATG
>JANMMJ010000254.1:0-52018 GCA_031373255.1 Hyphomicrobiales bacterium | reverse complement strand
CATCTGCGCTTGCATGTGTCTCCAAATCGAGGCAAGAAACGCTGGAGTGGAGACGTGGCCGAGTGGCTGAAGGCAACGGTTTGCTAAATCGTCATACGTTGTAAGGCGTATCCAGGGTTCGAATCCCTGCGTCTCCGCCATTTTTTTCGTTGTCCAGCCCAGAGACATGTTGCACACCCGTCGCGCGTGCGAAGACACAAAGCAAACCTCGCCCCCAGTTCCATCTCGATAATTGAACGGCGGCAGAGATGCTTTCTGCCGCCGCGAAGCACATGCCGTGTTACTTCACCGGCAGCATCAGATGTGCGTATGGTGTACCCGGATACATGACATAGGGCACCGTCGTATCGGGATGCTCCTTCGGCTGTGGATATCTGGCCATCGCCTCCTGCGCGCCGAAGATCATCACGTGCGGTCCGTCCACGTCCCATTTCCCGTCAGGCGGCTGTGTCGCATAGGGATCGGAATTATTGGCGCTGCCTCCGCCCATCAGCATGTATCCAAAGCCAACGCCAGGCGGCGGTTCCTTCTTGTCCATCAGCGCGTGCAGCCACGCCATGGCATTCTTGTCCATGCACATCGGGTCGTTGATATTTGGCGTAGCACTGTCGTCAGGCATGCAGGTGTAGCCATTTGTGCCTTCCTTGAGTGTCTTCATTTCCCAGTTCATGACGGCTGCATCCTTGCCGACAGCCGGGGGCGCGGCAGAGAGCGCGTTGTCGATGATCTCCTGATCGGATGCTGCAAAAGCACAAGCGGTCGCAGCCGCGAGAGCGGCGGTGGTCAATAGCAATTTGGAGTAGAATCTATCCATGGCACGGTTCCTCCATATGACTATGAATGAGCCCCGGCTGTGTTCACTCTATCACAGTTCGGACCCAGCGTCAGTGGACGGGCTACAAAATTCGGCCAAGAAGGACAGCAAGTGCTGAAACGACGGCGGTCAGCATCGTGCCCCAGGCGAGATCGATAAGCGCGATGCGTGTGGTGAAGCCCTTGAGCACGGCGAGGTTGGTGAGATCGTAGGTGCCATAGGCTGCAAGCCCGAACACGGCGCCGTATGCAAGGGCCTGAAACACCGAGGCGGCCAGAAACGCCGGCCAGATCACCAGCACCAACAGGCAGGTGACATACAAGACATAGAATAGCGCGGCCCAATGCATGACTGGCCTTTCACGCAACAGCCCGCCGATTTCGCCGGTGTAAAATGACCGGCCAAGCCAGGTGAGCCAGGCCAGGTCGGCAACAAGAAACAGGGCCATGGCGATCAGCCACAATACCAGGATGTCAGTCATTCTTTACCTCTCCATCGCATCCTGGATACGGCGGCGAGCGGCTGAGGATCACGCGACGGCGCGATTCAAGGCGCAATGCGACCAGAGTTCCGAGAGTGCGGACACCAGCCTGTCGATGTCGGCGTCGCTGTGGAGAGGTGTGGGCGTAATTCTCAGCCGCTCGCTGCCGCGCGGCACGGTTGGATAGTTGATCGGCTGCAGGTAGATGCCGTGGCGCTCGATCAGCGTGTCGCTGATCCATTTGCACTTCACCGGATTGCCCACCAGCACCGGCACGATATGGCTGTCGTTTCGCAAATAGGGCAGGCGGATGTGATCGAGCTTGCGCCGCAGCCTGGCGACGCAGTCGCGCTGCCGTTCCCGTTCAAGTTGGCTCACCTTGAGATGCCGGATGGAGGCAGTGGCAGCAGCGGCGCAGGCTGGTGGCAGCGCTGTGGTGAAGATAAAGCCAGAGGCAAAGCTTCGCACGAAATCGCACAGTGCAGCCGATGCGGCGATGTAGCCCCCAATGACACCAAAGGCCTTGCCCAGCGTGCCCTCGATCACCGTGATACGATGCATCAGGCCTTCGCGCTCGGCAATGCCGCCGCCGCGCGGCCCATACATGCCGACCGCATGCACCTCGTCGAGGTAGGTCATGGCGCCGTATTTGTCGGCGAGATCGCAGATTGCTGCGATCGGGCCGATATCGCCGTCCATGGAATAGACCGACTCGAACGCGATCAGCTTCGGCCGTGCCGGATCGATCTGCCTGAGCAGCCGTTCAAGGTCGGCCATGTCGTTGTGTTTGAAGATCAGTTTCTCAGCACGGCTGTGACGGATGCCTTCGATCATCGAGGCATGATTGCCGCTGTCCGAGAGCACCACGCAGCCGGGAATTCCGCCCGCAAGCGTACTCAAAGCCGCCCAGTTCGAGACATAGCCGGAGGTGAACAGCAGTGCTGCTTCCTTGCCATGAAGATCGGCAAGCTCACGTTCCAGCATGACATGGTAGTGGTTCGTGCCCGAGATATTCCGCGTACCGCCCGCACCCGCACCACAGCGGTCGATGGCCTCATGCATGGCGGCGATCACGGCAGGGTGCTGGCCCATGCCGAGATAATCGTTGGAACACCACACGGTGATGTCCGACTTGGCGTCACCTGAGCGATAGGTAGCGCGCGGAAACTGCCCGGCGTTTCGCTCAAGATCGGCGAAGACACGGTAGCGGCCTTCGTCCTTGAGAGTTCCAAGTTCCTTCTGGAAAAACGCTTCGTAGTTCATCTGGCCCCGGAGGTCATCGCTTGCGGTTTGTCTTGGCACAATCCCCAAAGCACAATGCTTGAACAAATGCCAGTTGCCTTGCTGCCGCACGGCAAGTCAGCGCGAATTGATCCGGATCACTCGCTTTTGGAAAGTGATCGATGAAATCGCCTGAGGCCGATGGCGACGAGGCCGGCCACGATCGGTATGGCGGCTCCCATCACAATATCGGGATCGACGTGGAAGCCCATCGCCTTGACACCCTTCGCGGCATAACCGGTGAGGCCGACGATATAGTAGGTGATCGCCGCCAGCGAGAGGCCTTCGACCGTCTGCTGCAGCCGCAGTTGCAGGTTGGCGCGGCGGTCCATGGACTTGAGCACCGCCTGGTTCTGCTTTTCCCGCGTGACATTGACGCGCGTGCTGAGGAGAACCGTTGCCCGTGCAACGCGTTCGGAAAGTGCCGTCTGGCGGCTGGACACGGCGCGGCACGTCGCAATCGCAGGCGCGAGGCGCCGGTCGTTGAATTCACGGAACGTCTGCAAGCCTTCGATCCGCTGCTCGCGCAGTTCCTCGATCCGCTGCTGCACCAGGTCATCGTAGGCATTGGCGGCGCTGAACCGGAAAAGCGTGTCGGTATGCCGGTTCTCGATCTGCGATTCGAGCCGCGTCAGCCTGTCGAGAAGCATCGGCTCATCGTCCTCGCCTGCCGTCTGCATGCGCGCGATAATTTCCAGAAGTTCCCGTTCGGTCTGCGCCAGGAAAGGCGAAAGCTGCCGCGCCACCGGGAATGCCAGCAGCGCCATGATGCGATAGGTGTCAACTTCCAGCAGTCGCTGGATAAGCCGTCCCGCCTGGCGCGGGGTCATGCCATGGTCATCGACAAGCAGGCGTCCGAATCCATCCGCGTGAATTCGGAAATCTGTCCACGCCGTGCCCTTGGCGCCGGAGATCTGCGAGCCGATCAGCGGATTGCCCGCAAAATACATCTCCGCGATGTTTTCCTGCTCCCGCTTCTTGCGTGGCGCTGGTAGGAGGACGGCGTGTGTGGCGACGATGATCTGGCCGGGCAGTTGCGTCACCCAGTCCTTCGGCACGGCATTGAGTGCAGGATCGGCGAAAGGTGTGGCCTCGGCTCCATTCACAATGAAGGTGTAGCGCACAAATTCCGTGTGCCGTTCCCACTTGAGCCGGAAGGGTCCGAGATCGGCGCTGTAATGGGCTTGCTCGGGCGCAGCAGCGGGGCCGCCAAAGCGGGCAATGAGATCGGCAAGTGCCGCATATTCCGCGATCTTGTCGCCGGCCGAAAACAGCACGAGGTAGCTCAGCCGCATTGGCGCCTTCAGTGCTTCGGGGGGCCGTGCGTGGACCTCGTCATTGAGTATCCGGCGCTGCGGATGTTCGGCGGGGATCATGGGTTCGTTTGCCACAGTCGGCGGCTCGGCGCAAAGCGGTCAAACGACGCTTGCGCGAAAGGCCGCAACTCTGCGATAGGATGCCACCGTCGCTATCCGCAAGATGTTGGCCATGCTCAATTTTGACGAAGACCGCTTCATCCGCATCCAGTCCGGCGCAATCGCCCTTGCGCCCGAAATCCACGGCATCCTCGAAAAGTGTATCACCAGCGACGATCGCAACATGTTTTTCCTGGGCACCGGCGGCGCTGCCATTCTCATGCATCCCGCAGCCCAGCTTTTGCAGCGCCAGTCAGGCACGAGGGTATTTGCCGAAATCTCGGCTGAACTGATCGCCGGCGGTCATCAAAGCCTCGGCCGGAACTCCATCGTGATCATTCCTTCGCTTTCGGGTACGACAAAGGAAAGTGTGGACACGCTGCATTATTGCAAGGAACGTGGCGCCACGGTGATATCGCTTACCGGTCATGCCGCTTCGCCGCTTGCCGAAGGCGCTCATTATTCATTGGTGAACTTCGCTGAAGACGACTCGTCTTCCGAGTCGTTCTATCTGCAATCGCTGCTGCTGGCTCTCTCGGCACTGAATATGCGCGGAGAGTGTCCGCACTATGAACGAACCGTTGATGAGCTGCAGCGTGTGCCGCGGCTGCTCGTCAATGTGAAGCGGGAGTTCGAGCCCCGTGCCGAAGCCTATGCGGAGGCTATCAAGTCGGAACCCTACCACATCATTTCTGCTGCCGGTTCGTGCTGGCCGCAGGCCTGGTATTACGGCATGTGCATACTTGAGGAGATGCAGTGGATCCGCACGCGGCCGGTGCACGCCGCAGATTTCTTTCACGGCACGCTGGAACTGATGGAAAAGGGCGTGAGCGCCATGCTGTTCAAGGGCGAAGATGCCTATCGCGGTGTTTCGGAGCGCGCCGAGCGCTTCATGACCCAACACACCGACAAGCTGTTTGTTCTCGATACCGCGGCCTTTCGCATGGGTGATCTTTCGGCCGGAACGCGCGCGCTGATTTCTCCGGTGATCCTTGCAACAGCGTTGGAGCGACTCAGCGCCCACCTTGAGGTAAAGCGCAATCACCCGCTCACCACCCGCCGGTACTACAAGCGCGTGTCTTACTGATCCAACACACCAGCTTCTTGAAGTTGCGGAACAGTTGTGACTAGTATCACGTTCTTGCATCGAGATCACTGGTAAAGGGCGCGTATGCCAATCTCAGGTAAATCAGGTCAACAGCCCACTGGATCGCTCGCCGCCCTGCCGAAAGACCTTTGGTCCGGATTGCTGGCCAATGCGGCCACGCAGGGCCTCGATCGCCTCCAGACGCTCTTTTCGGCAGGCGACGAGGGGCGGGGGTGCTACGTGGTCCAGTCTGGAGCCCTCAAGGCCGTGCTTGTGAGTGCTGAAGGGCATGAGCGCATGTTGGCCGTCTTCGGGCCGGGAGCGATAGTTGGCGAAATGGCCCTGTTTGACGATCAGCCGCGCTCCGCCACGGTCATCGCCATTCGCGACTCGCGGCTGGCCTATGTGTCGAAGGACGTGTTCTTTCGCTTTGCCGATGCCCATCCCGAAGTCTATCGCCATACCTTGCGCATCATGGCTTCGCGGTTGCGCGGAACCACCGAGGATGCGCTCGCACAGAATGTCGCGACGGTCGCCAGCCGCGTTGCCAAGGCATTTCTACAACTTGCGGCAAGTCTCGGCGAGCCTCTCGATGGCGATCGCCGGCGAATTGGCCAGAAAGTTACCCAGTCCGATATTGCCGCGATGGCGGGTGTTGCGCGTGAAAATGCCAGCCGCGTGGTCAATCGCTGGATCAGGAACAAGGTTATCACCCGCACCGGGGGATACTATGTCATCGAAAGGCGCATGGTCCTGCTCGATGAGGCGGGAGTCTAGAATTTCGTAGACTGGCTCGCGATCAGCCGCTCGGCGATGGCCGGCATTGTCTCCGCGCCGACATTGGCAAAAGCCAGCCGCAGATAGGCTTCCTGGCCTGGGCCAAACATGCTGCCGGGCAGGCACAGAAAATCATGCTCGCGGGCCAGCATCTGCGCCACGGCCTTGGCCGGACGATCGGCGAATGGATGCCGGACATAGGCGAAGAAAGCTCCGGCACTCAGGATCTCGTAGTTGAGTTCGGTGTGCGTGAATGCGCGATGCAGCGCGGTGACGCGCTCGCCCATCAAGGCTGACTTTGCCATCTTCCACGAATCGAGTTCGCGCAACCCGAACAATGCCGCATCCTGAGAAATGCGCGGCGCGCAGATCGCCACGCAATCCATGATCTTCTCGATTTCGGCAATGAACTTCACTCCGGCAATGATCGATCCGGCGCGATAACCGGTGATCGCGAAAACCTTTGAAAAACTGTAGAGCTGAATGAAAGTGTCGTCCCAGCCTGCACGCGAAAACAGATCGTGCAGCGGTTCCTCGGTCGGCCGGAAATCCTTGTAGGTCTCATCGACCACCAGCGCGATGCCGCGCTTTTTGGCGAGTTCGTAAAATGCCCCAATGAGTTCCGGCGGGTAGATGGCGCCCGTCGGATTGTTGGGGTTGCACAGCACAATGGCGCGGGTGCGTTCATCGATGGCCTGTGCTGCATCTTCCACTTTCGGGAACGGTGTGCCGGATGTGACAGTATTGATGGCCCGCACCTCGGCGCGCAGCATTTTCACCCACATGTCGTGGCTGAAATACCATGGCGATGGAATGACGACATTGTCGCCGGGCCCCGCCAGCGCCATGATGGCGAGGCAATAGGCCTGATTGCAGCCCGCCGTGATGGCGACCTGTTCGGCATTGACGCTGCCTCGATAATCCTTGGACATGTGTGCGGCGAGATCGGTTCGCAATTCGGCGGTGCCAAGAATATCCGAATAGAGGCCGGTGTCGTCCACCCGCGCCAGCCGCGCGATCTCCTCCTGCAGGGCTTCGGCCGGAGCGTAGCTCGGTACCGCCTGGCACAGATTGATGACATCGCGATTGCGGGGGCCGGGTGAAAGCCAGGTCATGGCCTCGGCAATGGGTGGGGCCTCAACCCCGTTGACTGATGAATTGGTCCGAAACAGCATGAAGCCACCACAACTTGGCAAAAAGGTAGAAGAAACCGTTCAGTCCCATGCGGGCATCGTATCTTCAAGAGCTAAAATTTGCCGCTTGTGCTTGGAAGCGGTTGTAATTTGGGGCAGAAGACAAGCCTTGATGACAACGACCATTGAAGACCTGCTGAAGCGCCGGGGCTCCTGGCTTAAGGGAGCCGGGGGAAACCGGCACATCGCCGAACAGCGTGCCGGCCTGACGCGGCGCATAGCAGCGCACTATTCTGTTTTTGAAAGTCTGCGCGATCATGTTCTGCACGGTGCGTCCGGGTTGGAACATCCCGATCACCGGCAACTTGCTGCCGACCTGATTGATCACATGCAGGATCTCGGCCTGGTCGATTGCGAGGAAACAGGCAAGCCCATACCCAATGCCGCCGCAAAGCGTTTCATGAGCGGTGGCTGGCTCGAGGAACTGGCTTATCTCGCGGCAGTGGAAGCCGGTGCCCACGAGGCCGTGTTTGGTCAAAGCGTCGGATGGTCCGTTGGAAATTACGGCGGTGAAAATGAGATCGACCTGATCCTTCGCCATGATGACATGCTTGGGTTCGTCTCCTGCAAGGCCCTGCGCTCCGTTCTCAACATCGAGGATCGCAAGCAGCGCAATCGCCTGATGGATGCGGTTCATGAAGCCGATAATCTTGCCGATCACTTTGGCCGGCCGGGAGAACGCGTGGCCGTGCTGGTAACGACTGACCTCCACGATGAAATGCGAGGTGTTCCCCGTTATGCCGCCCTCATGGGCAAGGCGGCAGTGCTGGATGTGCGAATTATACCTCTGGAAGAACTTGGCTGGGATCGGCTTGTGACAGCGCTTGCGCAGTTATGGTCGGACCGAAACTCTTGATAATGCAAGGAAAAGACGATGGTAAAGGCAATAAAATTTGAGCGGACCGGCGGCCCTGAAGTGTTGGAGTTCGTGACTGTCACGGTTGATCCGCCAAAACCGGGCGAGATCACTGTCCGCCAGACGGCGATCGGTCTCAATTACATCGATACGTATCACCGCTCAGGCCTTTATGCCGTGCCGATGCCATCGGGTATCGGTCTGGAAGGCGCCGGTGTCGTTGAAGCTGTGGGCGAAGGTGTTTCCCACCTTCGCAAAGGTGACCGAGTCGCTTACGGAAACGGACCGATCGGCGCCTATGCCGAAATGCGCAATATGCCCGCAAAATCGGCCTTGAAAGTTCCGGACGGGATCGACGATGAAACCGCGGCCGGCATGATGCTGAAAGGCATGACGGTCAGATATTTGCTCCGCGCGACCTATGTGGTGAAATCCGGTGAAACCATTCTGCTGCACGCAGCTGCGGGCGGTATCGGGTTGATCCTCGGTCAATGGGCAAAGGCGCTGGGTGCGACCGTCATCGGCACCGTCGGTTCCGACGAAAAGAAGGAAGTGGCCAAAGAACACGGATGCTCCCATGTTATCAATAGCCGCACTGAGGATGTCGTTGCACGGGTGCGGGAGTTGACAGGCGGAGTTGGGGTTCCTGTCGTTTACGACGGCGTGGGGCAGGCGACATTGATGACGTCGCTCGATTGCCTCAAAGCGAGGGGGCTTCTTGTGAGTTTTGGCAACGCTTCAGGGCCCGTTACGGCTTTCAATCTCGGCCTGCTGTCGGCCAGAGGATCGCTCTATGTCACGAGGCCGGCGCTCGGAAGCTATATAGCCACAGAACCCGAGCTTCGTGAGACTGCGGAGGACCTGTTTGCCATCGTGAAGTCGGGCAAGGTGAAAATTCCCGTCAATCAGCGCTACGCGTTGAAAGATGCGAAACAGGCACACAAGGATTTGGAAGACCGCAAGACCACGGGAACGACCGTGTTGCTGCCCTGATCAACTATTCGGGCAATTTGCTGGGGATTGGCTGGAAAGCCGCGCCCAGTTGCCGTCGCATGTGACGCTGGCACACAGGAACTGCGCCAGGCTGGCCGCTGGCACGGCGTGCGCAAGATTGAGCGGCCGTCCATTGCCGTCGGCAAGGGTGCTGACCACCATGCCGACCAGTTGGCCCTGCTGATTGAGAACCGGTCCGCCCGATTCACCCTTCTGGGTGCTCATGCGCATGACTATGGCATCGGGATAACCGAATGCGCCATAGCGCACCGCCCGCCCAAAGTGCATGGCTTCGACTTCACCGACCCGCGCTGTATCGCCGCCGGCATGTGGCTTTCCAAGTGAGATAACCGTGCTTCCCTTCAAAAGACATGTATCGGCTGCAGGAGTAACTGCCTTGCCCTGGTACGACCGGAGCTTGATCAGCGCCATGTCATTCGTCGAATTGACGGTCAGGACCTTGCCGGAATAGATTTTGCCATTGGCGGCGCGCGCCGACACCAGGTTTCCCGCTTCCACCGCGACATGTCCGGCTGTCAAAATGTATCCGGATGCGTCCACAATAAAACCGCTGCCAGTGGTCACGGCCCGCTTGGACCAATTGTCCTTTGTCGTCCCGGAGTCAGTCGCACCTTTCGAGACCGTGAGTGTCACATAAGCCGGGCTGGCGGCGCTGAGAGCGCCTGAAATCGCGCCAGTCCCCGCAGGCGAGGCGGCAGGCTGCATGTTCTCGTCAACTGCAATGCTCCGCCCTTCGGCATCAATCTGCTCGGTCGCGGCGCAAGACGCGAGCAACAGGCAGGCAAATATCGTCGAAATATGGCGCATCATGCGCAAGATGAAGTCCCCGGTGGTAATTTTGAAGGCAGCAAATGAACCGACATCTTGGCGGGATTGAGATGCTCCAGCAAGCGCGTCAAAAAACAAAATGGCCCGCGATAAACGCGGGCCACTGAAGGAAATGTATATCCGATTAGAAACGGAACACTGACACGAAGCCAGCGCGCCAGTCGTCGCCGCCCGACGGGCCAGTATCGTTGAGCCACTCGCCTTCGAGACCGAGGGTGAGCTGATCAACCGGAGCATAGTAGAGGCCGACGATCGCATCGTGGCTGCCTTTGCCAACGTCACGATCCTTATAGGCATAGCCCAGTTCGGCGTAGACTTCGTCCGAGAGGTCGATGCTGGCCAAGCCGGAGATTGCCCAGTAATCGTTCTTCACGGCAAGCTTGTTGTCACGGCCAACAACCGCGCCCAACGAGAGAGCGGCCATATCACCAAGGGCAATCGAAGTGCCGACGCCAACCTGATAAATATCGTTACCATTCGGATCATAGAAGCCCGAAAGTTCGAAGCCGAGCGTGTCGCCAGCCCACTTCAGTTCGGAAGCGAAGGCCACGTCGCCGTTCACGCCTGTGCCGCTAGCAATATCGCTCTCTTCAACCGCTATGCCCCATGTAATCGGGCCGCTGCTGTAGGTCAGGCGCATCTGCTCGGCGTCGCCAGGATTAAGATCGGCTGCATCGCCGTTGTCGGTAAACCAGCAGGTGCAGGCACCGTCAACGCCGTAACCAATGTTACCCAGCGAACCGGTATAGCCGGCGCCAAGCGTCATACCCGGAGCAAAAGACCACCAGCCCCAAGCTTCGTTCGCCTTATAGGGCGACTTCACGTCATGAAGGAAGTCTTCAGCGCGGAGCCCGATGCGAACACCGACTTCACCAACCGCTGTTTCGGTCTTGCCGACAACCTGCAACTGGCCACGAGCATAAACGCTCACGTCTTCGCTGCTGTCCGTGTAGCCCAAAATAGTACGGACGTAACCAGACCATTCGATGCTGGCTGCCGGGGCAGCGTCAGCGCTCGGAAGGATGCTGATGAAGGTAGCCGTATCGCCATAAGCACGGCGCTCGGAAGCGGTCAGCTCGTTGCCCGGCACCACAGTTGCCTTGCCTTCGCTGATCGTCATGAGGTTGTAACCAGCGGGAACCTGCGGAGCAGTTTCAAGCTGGGCAACGCGGTTGTTCAGGGTTTCAAGCTGCGCCTTCAGGGCGGTCAGCTCGTCAGCCTGAGCGCCGAAGGCCGATACGGCGAGAGCCGCACCACCCAGAAGCGCCAGTTTCATTGTCTTCATTATAGTTCTCCCACATTCTCCGGAGTTTACTCTGCCCCCCGATCCCCTGCTTTTGGCATTGGAGGACTTTGCACGATCATGAATCGTGCATAATCATTTCTCGCTTCTTGGGGGGTTAAGGTCAACCAACGTTGCGGGAAAATGGCCAGAATTTCGCCACATGTGTCTCAATTGCAACACTGTCAGGATTGGCCGCTGGCAAGAGATTAACACAATCGATAAATGTGTTCAAAAACAATACACTGTGAAGAACGCGGAGGAGCCCAAACATCCTGTTACGCACAAGAATTGCCTTGGGAAATCTCCCCGGTTCGGCTTGTGTAAACAAGATGTTAATGTCATAAACCGGGCATATGCGGAGGTGGAATTCTTGCCAGCGCGACAGGTTATTTTGAACCAGTTGACGCGGTGCCATGGGCAGGAGCTATCCCGCCGTGACACGCGATTCTGGCAAAGTGCCGCGCGCCCGGACGGGCTGCTATCTCTCGGAATGTGCATGGCGGATGGGGAGCAGAATGATGAGATGTCGGCCGACAAAATGGATATTGCCGGCGATTTTGGGCGCTGGATTGCCGTTCCTCGGGGCATGGTTCTGGAATGGTGCAAGCCTCGACACCAAGCTGGCCGAGGGCGTCTCTACCAATCTCGCTTCCGTTGGGGCAGACTGGGCCAAGGTCAGTTTCGATGGCCGCGATGCGGTTTTGGCCGGTGAAGGGCCAAGCGATGAAGCGCTCGCCGCCGCCAGCCAGTCCGTTTCCGGCACCTACGGTGTGCGCCGGGTCGACAGTTCCGGCCTGAAAATAGCGCCTGCGCTGGCTGCGCCCACAGTTTCCGATCCATCCGCCCCGATCAAGGGTACCTGGCCGGAAAGTCCGGGTGCGAGCCTGGCTGTCACCCTCGGCGGGAGCCGGTTTGTCCTCGGCACTGACCCGAACCTGACCTCCGACGGGTCAGGAAACTGGTCGCTAGTGCCGCCCCAGGGCACCGCCGATGGCTCACTTGATATCACCGCCGAGGTCACTGATGTCTTCAAGCGCGTTGTAAACTCTGGCGCACCGGCAAAATGGCTGATCGACCGCGTCGCCCCGGCCGCGCCGTCGATTGCAGCTTTTGTCGGCAAGACAGCCCCCGAGACGATTGGCGGATCATGGGCAGAAGGTGACGCGTCATCGCTGAAGGTCACTTTGGCGGACAAGGCCTATGTTCTGGGCACCGACAAGGAATTGGTCACTGACAAGGGCAAGTGGACCTTGCCGGTTCCTGCCGGTCTCAAGGATGGTTCCTACGCCGTCACCGTCGAAACCGCCGATGCTGCCGGCAACAAGGCCAGCGCCAACATCCCCAATGCAATCATTGTTGATGGCATTGCACCGCCGCCACCGACAGTGACGACATTGAACTCCTCCCAGCCGGTGAAGCAACTGTCCGGCACTTGGGCTGAAGGCGACGCAGCCACGCTCCGGGTCACGGTTGATGACAGCGTTTATCAGCGTGGCACGTATCTGGGCCTTCGCTCGCAAGGGAAGGGCAAATGGATTCTCGATCTGCCGCTGCCGCTTCCTGAAGGAAGCCACAAGGTCACCGTCGAAAACATTGATGCCGCAGGCAATAGCGCTGTAGCGGTGCAGGAAGATGCCGTGGTCATCGACACCAGGCCGTCGGCGTCACCGACGGTCGATCCGGTCTTGTCTTCGGAGTCGGTCAAAACCGTCACCGGCACATGGGACAACAGCGATGCAAAATCCTTGTCGGTCACGGCTGACGGCAGCACCTATGCAAAAGGCGTCTACAGTGGACTGACGACGGCCGGAAACAAGTGGCGTCTGGATCTTGCAACGCCACTCGCCGACGGCACACACACAATCTCAGTCAAAACGGCTGATGCCGCCGGCAATACATCGTCGGGCGTGACCGCAGGGGCGATTCTCGTCGACAGCACGCCGCCTGCGCCGCCAACTGTGGATTCGATCCTGTCCGGCCAGCCGGTAACTGCGGTGACCGGCACCTACGACAGCAAGGAAACAAAATCGCTGAACGTCACCGTTGGCGGCAGCACTTATGGCCTGGGCACCTATCTTGGCCTTCGCACCGCCAACGGCAAGTGGATGCTGTCTCCGGCAAACCCGCTCGGCGAGGGCCGCTACGATGTGACGGTCGAATTGGCCGATGCCGTCGGAAATGTGGCATCCGCCAAGGCTGCCGGAGCGATCGTCGTGGACATGACACCGCCAGCACCGCCAACTGTGGACAAGGTCTCCGCGACTTCGCCGGTGAAGGCCATCACCGGAAGCTGGGACGAGGCCGATGCCCATTCCCTGAAGGTAATCGTTGATGGCAGCGCATATGGCTTGCGCACCTACACCGGCCTCACGTCATCGGCGGGAAAATGGTCGCTGACACCGGCTACGCCGCTCGACAGTGGCGCCCATGACGTCACCGTTGAATCGGCCGACGCAGCAGGCAATGTCAGCCGCTCGGAAACCAGTGGCGCGATTGTGGTCGGTGCCGCATCGGCCGTGCCGACCGTTGCGGTCAGTGCTGGAAATAATCCATCGCCGGAGATTGCAGGAACCTTTGATGCCCACGCGAAGTCGCTGGCCGTCGCTGTGGGCGGGAAGGTCTATGTTTCCGGCAAGGACGCGGCACTTGTAATGGACGCGAGCGGCAAGTGGACGCTGACGCCGGATCCCCTGAAGGATGGAATCTACGACGTCGTGGCGGTCTCGACCGATGCAGCGGGTAACCGCACCTCCGATGAAACGGTTGGAGAAGTCACCGTTGACCTGACACCACCGTCCGTCCCCACAGTGGATATCTTTGCCGACAACAATCCGTCACCAGTGGTCAATGGCTCGTTTGACAAGTCGGCGAAGTCGCTCGCCGTGGCGCTCAACGGCAAGGTCTATGTCATGGGCAAGGACGCCAACTTGCGGACCACGCCCGAGGGCCTGTGGTCTTTGACACCTGACGCACCGCTGACCGAAGGAAATTACGACGTCGTTGTCGTGACGGCGGATGAATGGGGCAACAAATCTTCGGATGTGACCGTCGCCGAGATCACAGTTGATCTTACGGGTCCGGTTGCTCCAACCGTGAACAAGTCGGAAGGCAGCAATCCTCAGCCTACCATTACAGGAACCATGGGGCCGGGCACCCGCACGCTCGCGGTATCTATCGGCGGCAAGGTATACGTTCTCAGCAAGGATGACTCGCTCACAACCGATGGCAACGGCAACTGGACGCTCAAACTCCCTGAACCGTTGAAGGAAGGCATATATGACGTCGTTGCTGTTACGGCCGATGTCTATGACAACCGCACATCGGATGACAGCGTTGGCGAAGTCACAGTCGACCTGACGCCGCCGGAGCCACCCACGGTCGATATCATTGCTGACAATAATCCGCTGCCCACGATCAGTGGCAACATGGCGCGGGACGCAAAGTCTCTCGCCGTCGCTGTCAACGGCAAGGTCTACGTTCTCGGCACGGATGCCGGCCTGAGCGCAACACCTGGTGGCCCATGGTCGCTCAAGCTGGATACGCCGCTGCCGGAAGGCAATTTCGATATTGTCGCCGTGACTGCCGATGCCTCGGGCAACAGGTCCTCAGATCAGACGGTGGCGGAAGTCACAGTCGACCTTACCGGACCCAAGACGCCGACCGTCAACAAGCTGAGTAGCAGCGATCCAAAGCCAGCGATCACCGGTTCAATGCCGGTTGACGCGAAGAGCTTTGCAGTTTCAATCGCGGGCAAGGTCTATGTTCTTGGCAAGGACAGCGGCCTGACGGTGGACGCGGGCGGCAACTGGACACTGACGCCGCCAGATCCGTTGAGCGTTGGCACCTATGACATCGTCGCGGTGGCCGCCGATACTTACGATAATCGCACATCCGACGAAACTGTAGGTGAAGTTGAAATCACCGCGGCCGCGACCATGCTGCCCACGGTGAATGCGCAGGAATCGACCGTGCCGCGACCGGCCGTGACAGGCACCTGGAATGAAGCATCGGGTTCAGGGCTCAAGGTCACGCTGAATGGCGCCACTTACGTTCTCGGAACGGATGAGGCTCTCACTTCGGATGGCAAGGGAGCATGGTCGCTTGCCGTTCCCGCTCCGCTGAAGGACGGAATTTATGATGTCGTCGCCGAAGCAAGCGGCAAGGATGGTGCATCGTCTGCAGACGCCACCACCAATGAACTCGCAATCGATGCGGCCGGACCAGCCTCCCCGACTGTCCACCTCTATTCTGGAGAGAAAAGTCCCTCCGAGATCTCGGGAACCTGGGCGGAAGGCGATGCGACAAGCCTCGCAGTTACCCTTGATGGCCGGACATCGGCACTTGGCCAGGATGCAGCCCTTAGTAGCGATGGCATCGGCAATTGGACCTTGCAGCTTGGCTCTGCACTTCCGGCCGGCAGCTATGATGTTGTTGCCGCCAACGCCGACAAGCTCGGGCGCTCGTCAACCGATCAGACAAAGTTCGAAGTGCTGGTGAAGGCCATGGAAACGGCCCAGCCCGTACCTCAGCCCCCAGCACTCAATTGTGGCGCTGAACTGGCCAAGCTGCTGATCGTCAGCCCACTGATATTCGATAGCGCCAAGTCAAAAATCCGCAGCAGTGACCAGGCCACCGTCGAGAAGGCAGCCCAGCTCATCAATGGCTGCACGGGCCTGAATTTTGAAATTGCGGGCCATACGGATTCAAAGGCGTCCAGTCCTTACAATCAGGCGCTCAGCGAGCGCCGGGCCGTATCTGTCAGGCGCGCTCTGGCGACAGCAGGCGTCGATCCGGCAAGGCTCTCGGCGGTGGGTTACGGCGAAACGAAGCCACTGGCATCTAACGAAACCGATGAGGGCAAATCGCTCAATCGGCGCATCGAAATCACCGTTGTGAAGTGAAGGATTGGCAACAATGATGGAATTCTGGAACTTCAAGGACACAGGAGTAATCTTCGCCCAGCATTGGCCCTGGCTGCTGCTCGCGCTGCTCATCGGCGCGTTTGTCGGCTGGCGCACATGCGAACGCGATGACGGCCGCTGATCGTTCGGGGCCGGGGGAGTAACAACAATGTCTCACTATGTACTCGAGCTCATCCTGTGGATGCTGCTTGCATTTTTCCTGGGCTGTATCATTGGCTGCATTTGCCGGAAACTGTTCGGCGCCGATGCCGTCAGCGAAACGCCGCGCGCGGATATTCCGCGGTCGGCTGCGAGGCCGGTTGACACCGTTCCGGTTCCTGGCCCCATTCCGGCGCCGCTCGTTGTCGAAAAGCCGGAGGCGCCCGCACCTGTTGCGCCGCTGATGGGCCGGCCCGAACGGCCAAAGGGCATCGCCAAGGCGCGCGGCGACAAGGCGGATAAACTACAGCGCATTTCCGGCGTTGGACCCAAGAACGAGCGCGTGCTTCACAATCTCGGTTTCTTCCATTTCGACCAGATTGCTGCGTGGACATCCGAGCAAATTGCCTGGGTGGACGATCATTTGAAATTCAACGGCCGCATTGGCCGCGAGGAGTGGGTTGCCCAGGCAAAGCTCTTGGCGGAAGGCAACGAAGAGGAATTCACCCGCCTCTATGGAACCGGAGGCATGCGAAGCCGCTCCGGCGAAAAGCAGCCTGGCGAGCGCACCCGCCGACCCTGACGGAAGGCGCGGATTCACCTACACTGAGTCGACGCGGTCCAGCCACCGCAGGATGGCGGCTACGGACTCGGGTTCGTCGAGAAAGGGCACGTGGCCGCGGTCGCGCACCATGACGGCATCGACTGCCGGATGATGCGCTGTCATGTCGTCCACGATCCTCTGACTGAGCAGGTCGGAGTGTTCGCCGCGCAACACGCTGACCGGCAAGTCTTTGAGAAGGTCAAACAGCATCCACAGGGCAGGGACCTTTCCTCCGGCGATATCCTCCATTGATGGAAAGGTGAGTCCCAGGCGGATATCGAAGTCATGCACCGGCTGGCCATTCTCGTCGCGAAAAATCGCCCGCGCCATGCGGTCCCATTGCGCCGCTGTCAGGGTCTCAAATCCGGGATTGCCGGCCTTGAGAGTATCGATTGCTGCATCCCAGTTGGACATGCTGCTGCGCTGGTCGATCATCTTGCGGATGCGGATCAGCCCGGCCGGCTCGATTTCCGGGCCGATATCGTTGAAAAAAACGCCACCCAGCCGGTCGATGTGTTTCGCAGCCATCACCATGGCCACGATCCCGCCGCGGGATGTTCCGAGAATAGCGGCCCGCGGCACGTTGAGGTGGTCGAGCAGCCGGACCGCGTCACTGGCCTCTATTTCCGGCCGGTAGGTCGCCCACTCCTCGGCATGGGCCGAACGTCCACGGCCGCGATAATCCATCGTGATGACGCGATGCCGGCGCGCCAGATGAGGAATGACCGGCTCAAAGTCCTTGCTGTTGCGGGTGAGGCCCGCGAGGCACAGAATGACAGCGCGACCGGCCGGCGCCTGGTTGTAGTCGCGGGCGAACAGCTTCAATCCGTCGGCTGCCTCGAACCAGACGTCACCAAAAGGCAGCATGGGCTCAGTCGCAGTTGTCGATCAGCTTCGCGATGCTGGCAACGCTTGCGGCGCAGGTCGTCGCGGCCTTTGCCGAAGACGTCGTCGCGGTGGTAAGCGCGCTGGTGCCGCCGCGCTTCAAATCGGCGGACATGGCCAGCATGGTATCGGGCGAAAATCGCGAGCGGTAAATTTGGGTGTTCTGCAGGACCTTCTGAATGTATTGGCGGGTTTCCTGGATCGGAATCGCCTCCACCCAGTCGATGGCGTCCACATTGCTGCTGCGTGGATCGCCATAGGCCGCAATCCATTCCCGTGCGCGCCGCGGGCCGGCATTGTAGGCAACCAGCGTCAGGATATAAGAGCCGTTGTATTCGGCGATGAGATCGCCGAGATGTGCCGCACCCAGCTTGACGTTGTAGGCCGGGTCGCCGGTCAGCTTGGACGGCGCATAGGGCAAACCATGCGCCCTGGCGATGATCTTCGCCGTTCCGGGCATGATCTGCATGAGGCCCTGGGCACCCACCCGGCTTCCTGCCGTGGGATTGAACTCGCTTTCCTGCCGCGAAAGGCCATAAACCAGCGCCCGCTCGACTTTCCGCCCGGTCGAGCCCCAGTTGGGCAGGGCCTTGGTCGGATAGTTCCAGTCGTCGATATCGAGGCCCTTCTGGCCGGAAAGCTTTGCCAGTTTCAGCGCCAGTGTGGCGCCGCCTGCGCTATGCGCAATGCTGGCGGCCGCGTTCATCTCATCGGCCGTCTTGAACCGGCTGGTGATGGACCAGAGGAACATGCCGAGGTCGGTCTTGCGTCCGGCTTTTGCAGTCATCTGGAAGGCCCGCATGACTTCGTCGTTGTCGACGCGCGCCATTGCATCGGAGGATGGCCTGCCATTGGGAATGGAGATCAGCTGCTTGGCCATGCCAAGCTGTTCGCGCGCCAGCTGGCCGTAATAGATTGTGTGATACTGTGCGGCTTCGCGGTAAGCTGTCTTGGCTGCCGCGGCATTGCCCAGCGAAGCCTGCGCCCGCGCCGTCCAGTAGGATGCCCGCGCCATGTCGGTGCGGCTCTCCGCACCCTTGTCGAGATTGGCGAAGTGTCTCAGTGCCGTCTGCGGATCCTTGAGGTAGCGCAGCGCAATCCAGCCGGCCAGGAACTCGCCTTCATTGTGGAATTCGCCTGAAGTGAACCCATGCGCACGCGCCAGATTGTAGGCGGCCTTCCAGTGGTCGCGGCCATTGGTTTCGAGAGACCGCCGCGCCATGATGCGCCGCTCGATCCACCAGGCTTCGCCATCGCCGATGATGCCATGGTCGGATGGAATCTTGGCCAGCACGGCCCGCGCCTTTGTATCCCTGTCGAGCTTGCGGTAGTAGCGCGCCAGGGCGTATTGCACGCCATACTGCGAACGCATCGCCGCCGACAGCCGTGAATAGGCCTTCTCGGCATCGCTGGTGCCGCGGATGAGCAGTTGTGCTGCCTTTGCCGCTGCCTGGTAATCGGCGGAGAGCCGCTTCGACATGCGGATCGCCGCATTGGTTTCCTGCGCATAAACCAGCCGCCACATGCGCCGCTTGTGGTCGTCGCTGCTGAGAAGCTGGGAGAATTCGCTGCCCGCTGCTTTTTCGATTGACGCATCGATGGTGGGATCAAGCCAGACGTTCACCAGTGCCTTGCGCGCCCCGCTTCTGTCACCCTTCGCCACATAGGCGCGGGTCATCGCCAACCAGCCTTCCGCTGTCATCGGCGGCTTTTGCGCAAAATGGGCGATCACTGTTTGCGGCGATTCCCGGTGTTCCCAAAGGGCACGCTCGGCATTCTTCGCCAGCGTCTCGCTCAGCGGCCAGCCGCGCGCCGAGGCGATGAAATCCATGATCCGGGCGTAGCCCGCATCTTTCCACGAATTCTTGAGGTAGATCAGTTCCACCAGCTTCTGTGCCGCGGGGTCGCCGGAGCGCGCGGCAAACTGTCCTGCTTCGGAATAGCGGCCCTTGAAGGCGGCATCTGCCGCCTGGACCGCAAGCGAACTGACGTTTGGCGTGGCCACTGCCTGATCCGCTGTAGCCAGCGAAATCGCGGTCAACGCTGATGTGGTGAGCATCATTGCTACCGCAAGACGCAAAACAAACCGACTTACCATATCTTCCCCTGCACAGGCGCAGCTGTCCGTTTATCGACTCTCTCACCAATGAGGCCCCATTGTGGCCTCACGCTTGCCGCCCGGACAGCGAACGTTTATGGTGCCGCGCGATCTCGCTCGGCCCAGACAGTTAAAGCTAGTTTGCAGCGGTTATCAATTCCTTACTTTTAGGAGCTTGCAGTGACGTTCCGTGGATCATTTCCCGCCTTGATTACCCCCATGAACAACGGAAAGGTGGACGAAGAGGCTTTCCGCAAATTCGTGGCGTGGCAGATCAAGGAGGGCAGCCACGGGCTGGTGCCGGTCGGCACCACCGGCGAATCACCCACGGTCACCCCCTTGGAGCACAAGCGGCTCACCGAAATTTGCGTCGAAATTGCCGCAGGCAAGGTGCCGGTCATTGCCGGCACTGGCTCTAACAGCACCGCCGAGGCCATCGACTATACCGAACACGCCAGGCAGGCCGGTGCCGACGCCGCGCTGATCGTCTGCCCTTACTACAACAAGCCTACGCAGGATGGCCTTTACGCTCATTTCCGCGCCATTGCCGACACCGTCGATATTCCGATTTTCGTCTACAATGTGCCGGGCCGCACCGTTGCCAACATCTCGGTCGAAACTCTGGCGCGCCTGGCCAAGGACTGTCCCAACATCGTTGGCACCAAGGATGCTTCGGCCGATCTCACCAGGCCTTCCCGGCAGCGTGGTATGTCGGGCGAAAAATTCATCCAGCTTTCCGGCGAAGACGGCACGGCGCTCGCCTTCAACGCCCATGGCGGTGTTGGCTGCATCTCGGTGACCGCCAATGTGGCGCCGCGCCTGTGCTCGGAATTCCAGGAAGCGACTCTCAAGGGTGATTTTGGCACCGCACTGACCCTGCAGGATCGCCTGATGCCGCTGCACACGGCGCTCTTTGTCGAATCGAGCCCGGCGCCGATCAAGTATGCCGTCAGTCTTCTCGGTCACTGCAAGCCGGATTTGCGACTGCCTTTGGTCGAATGTACCGATGGTACCAAGCAGCAGGTTCGCGCCGCCATGGTTCACGCCGGGCTGTTGAACTGAGATGTCGTCAAAGAGCGGCGGCGCCAAGGCGTCGCGCAAGGAGGCCGGGCGCAAGGTCGTAGCCGAGAATCGCCGCGCCCGTTTCGATTACGAGTTGTTGCAGAATTTTGAGGCCGGTATTGCCTTGGTGGGTCCGGAGGTAAAATCCTTGCGCCTCGGCCGCACCAATCTCGCCGAAGCCTATGCGGCGATGAAGGGCAGTGAACTGTTTTTGGTCAATTGCAACATTCCGGAATATGTCCAGGCCAACCGCTTCAATCACGAGCCGAAGCGGCCGCGCAAACTCCTCCTCCATCGCCGCGAGATCGACAAGCTGGCCCAGGGCGTGTCGCGTGAGGGCCTTACCATCGTTCCCCTCAAGATATTCTTTACCGATCGCGGCCGCGCCAAGGTCGAAATCGCCCTCGCCAAGGGCAAGAAGGTTCATGACAAGCGCGAGGCCATCAAGGAGCGCGACTGGAGCAGGGAAAAGTCGAGGCTTCTGCGTGACCGCGGCTGATCCCGTCAGTAACCTCGCTGGCCGGCCGTTTCCTGACCTGACCCTTGAAGCGACCACCGGCGCGTCAATCGCCATCGCCAGACTGCCGGGCAGGAGCGTGGTGTTTTTCTACCCCTACACCGGAAGGCCCGGAATCCCCGATCCCCCGGATTGGGACAGGATACCGGGAGCCCATGGTTCAACGCCACAAGCTCAAGCCTATTCAAGACTTTATGGCGAGTTCCGGAATCGGGATGTGAACGTATTTGGCGTCAGCTTGCAGGACCCAGAATGGCAGGCAGAGTTGGCCGCTCGCAACAATCTCGCCTTTCCCCTTCTTTCCGACCGGACACACGCCTTGAGCCGTGCGCTTGAACTGCCGGTTTTTCAAACAGGTGGAACCACTTACCTGAAGCGGCTGACTCTGTTTGTAAACGGTGGAAAAATTACTTGGGTCAGCTTTCCCGTACCCGACCCTCAGGGCGATGCCGCAGTGTCGCTGTCAATGCTTGCCGGCCCTGCCGCGTAGCGCAGCACGTCCTCCGGCGAATCGTCGCCGGCAAAGGCAAAGAAATCGGCATCGGCCTCAAGTGCCGCATCCAGCATCCGGTGATACTCGGGTTTCTTTACCGCCAAAACGCCAAGCGTCAGCAAATGCGGGTTGACGAACTGTGCATCGAGAAGTTTGAAACCGCCAAAATTCAGCCGCGCCACCAGATGCACGAGCGCCACTTTGCTGGCGTCGGTCTCACGCGTGAACATGCTTTCCCCAAAAAACGCCGCACCAATGCGCACGCCGTAGAGTCCACCAACCATTTTCCCAACGCGCCACGCCTCGATCGAATGACAGCATCCCATCTTGTGAAGCTGGTTGTAGAGCGATCGAATACGGCTGTTGATCCATGTCGTCTTTCTGCTGGGAGACTTGGCAGCACAAGCATCGATGACATCGGAGAAGGCGGTATCAACTCTGATTTCGAATGACCGCTGCCGGATGCGCTTGCGGAGCGAGCGCGACATCTTGAGATCGTCGAGCGGAAAAACGCCACGCTCTTCCGGTTCGATCCAGTAGAGCGCATTGTCCTCCGCGCTCTCCGCCATTGGAAATATTCCTGCCGAATATGCTCTGAGCAGCACCTGGGGCGTGATTGTGCTCATAGGTCTCCGCGTGCGAGGAATTTTTCAAGCCAGTGAATGTCGTAGTGCCCGTCGATGATATCGGGTTCCGCCAGCAGCCGCTGGAACAACGGAATCGTCGTTTCCACGCCTTCGATGACGTATTCGCTCAGCACCCGCTTCAAGCGCATCAGACATTCGGTGCGCGACTTGCCGAACACGATGAGCTTGCCGATCAGGCTGTCATAGTAGGGCGGTATCCGGTAGCCGGAATAAAGCGCCGAATCGATCCGAACGCCAAGTCCGCCTGGCACATGCACCGCGTCGACCCGGCCCGGCGAAGGCGCAAATGTCTTCCAGTTTTCCGCATTGATGCGGCATTCGATGGCATGGCCCGAGAAATTGATGTCGTCCTGTGTGAAAGGCAGCGCCGCTCCGGCGGCCACGCGGATCTGTTCCTGCACCAGATCAAGGCCGGTGATCATCTCGGTCACCGGATGCTCGACCTGCAGCCGGGTGTTCATCTCGATGAAATAGAATTCGCCGTTTTCGTACAGAAACTCGATGGTGCCGACGCCCTCGTAGCCCAGTTTTTCCATGGCCCCGGCCACCCGCCCGCCGATCTCCACGCGTTGCGCGGTATTGAGAGCAGGCGAAAACGCTTCTTCCCAAACCTTCTGATGCCGCCGTTGCAGCGAGCAGTCGCGCTCGCCCAGATGCACGGCCCGTCCCTGGCCGTCGCCAAGCACCTGGATTTCGATATGCCGTGGCTTCTCGAGGTATTTCTCGAGATAGACATCGCCATTGCCGAACGCTGCCTTTGCTTCGGTCTGAGCCGTCTGGATTGCGACTTCCAGCTCGGTTTCGTTGTGGGCCACCTTCATGCCGCGTCCGCCGCCGCCGGCCGTCGCCTTGATGATCACCGGATAGCCGATATCGCGCGCCAGCGCCTTCGCCTCACCGATTTCGGAGACGCCTCCTTCCGAACCCGGCACCACCGGAATGCCGAGCGCCTTGGCCGTGCGCTTGGCTTCGATCTTGTCGCCCATGACGCGGATATGTTCGGCTGATGGCCCGATGAACTTGATGTTATGCTCGGTCAGGATTTCGGCGAACTTCGCGTTTTCGGAAAGAAATCCGTAACCCGGATGCACTGCATCCGCCCCGGTGATCTCGCAGGCGGACACGATGGCCGGAATATTGAGATAGCTGTCGCGCGCCGGCGGTGGACCGATGCAAACGCTTTCATCGGCAAGCCTGACATGCATTGCTTCTTCGTCGGCGGTCGAATGCACCGCAACAGTCGCGATGCCAAGTTCGCGGCAGGCGCGCTGCACCCGGAGTGCGATTTCTCCCCGGTTGGCAATCAGGATCTTTTCAAACATCCGCTTGCTACTCGATGATGACCAGCGGCTCGCCGTATTCCACGGGTTGCCCGCTCTCGACAAGGATCGCTGTCACCCGCCCGGAGCGCGGCGAGGGGATCTGGTTCATCGTTTTCATGGCCTCGATGATGAGCAGCGTTTGACCCTCGCGGATTTCCTGGCCCACGCTGATGAAGTCGGCAACGCCCGGTGCTGGCGCAAGGTAAGCCGTGCCGACCATCGGAGACTTGACCGCGTTGGCGTTGTCCGTCCCAGCCGGCTTGTCCAGCGATGCTGGTGCCAGTGGCGAACCTGTATGCGCTGCAGCCGGCAGGTGCTGCATCGGACCGGCCGTTACGTAGGAGGGGCCGGCAATCATCTGCCGCGAGACCCGGAACCGCACGCCTGATTTTTCCAGCTCGATTTCGCTCAGGCCCGTTTCGCTCAGGATGCCTGCCAGGCTGCGCACGATATCGAGTTCCGGGTTCGTGGCTTTCGTTGCTGCCGGCGGTTTCTTCTTGGCTGCCATATTTCGCTTATTCCTTGACTGGTGCGGAAAGGATGCGCGACAGGGCCTCAAGAGCCAGCTCGTAGCCGTGTCGGCCGAATCCGCAAAGGACCCCATGTGCCACGGGTGACACATAGCTGTGGTGCCTGAATGCTTCGCGTTTGTAAATGTTGGACAGATGCACCTCGATCACCGGCACATCGCTGGCTTTCAGCGCATCGTGGAGCGCAACCGATGTGTGCGTGTACGCGCCGGCGTTCAGAATAATCCCCGAAGCCCCGAGCCGCGCCTCCTGCACCCAGGTGACGAGTTCACCTTCGATGTTCGTTTGCCGGAAATCGACCGCGAGGTCGAGGGAACTGGCGCGTTCCCGGCAGCCGCGGGCCACGTCGTCAAGCGTATCGGTGCCATAGATCGTGGGCTCGCGCAGTCCGAGCATGTTGAGATTGGGGCCGTTCAGGACAAAAACCGGCTTCATGCAAGCAACCGCCTAGTGATTCCGCTTTGATAGCCGTCACTTATAGGCGAGCGCCGAATAGGGTGAAAGCGCAGATATCCCGGCCTCTGGGTTCGGTCAGCAGATCTGGCAGCCACCCGCCTTGCGGACCTGGTCAATGCTGGCTGCGAGGCCGGCATAGCCAATGGCGCCGGGAATCAGCGTCTGGTCGATGATGAAGGCCGGTGTGCCGTTGATCTTCAGGGTCTCTGCCAATTGCATGTTCTGCTGGATCGCGTCGGTAACAGTGGCAGCTTCCATGTCTTTCTTCAACTTGTCGACGTCAAGTCCGGTTTCTGTTGCCAGCGCATTGACGGTCTCTTCATCGATCTTGCCATTGTGCCCGAGCAACGCCATGTGGAACTCCCAGTACTTGCCTTGCTCGCGCGATGCCAGCGCGGCGCGCGCGGCATAGATCGAACCGGGGCCGAGGATTGGAAATTCCTTCAGGACCAGACGGACGTCCTTGTCCTTGTCCATCATTGTCATGACGTCCTTGAAGGCCCGCTTGCAGTAGCCGCAATTGTAGTCGAAGAACTCGACGACTGTGATGTTGCCTTCCGGGTTGCCACCCACAAGGTCATGCGCCGTGCGGTAGATCGCTTTCGCATTGTCCTTGATGGCGCTCTGCTGGGCCACAGTCTCCTGTTCGGCCTGCTTCCGGTCGAGTTCCTGCAGCGCGTCGCGCAGAACCTCGGGATTCTTCATCAGGTAATCCTTGATGACGCCCTCGATTTCGGTCTTTTGCGCGTCCGAAAACGTGCCCGCCAGCGCCACCGAAGCGCCAAGCGTTAGGCCCGTCAACGCCGCGACGAGGGCCAACCGGGATTTTTTCATGTAAACATCCTTCTTGCAGACACGCTAATGTCTATCATCCATCATTCGCCTTGCCAGCGAAATTCAATATATCGTTAGCGCGCAACCATTCCGGCGAGCCCTTTTTGAAGCTTCTGAGCGCGTTTTTGGCCTTTTCGCTGGCGAGTTCCGCGTCTCCGGAGCGGAATGCCGCCTCGGCCGTGGCCAGTTCGGCGCGCGGAACATCGCCAAGCTGCCCGTAGGCCATGGCCATGAACCTGTACACCGCCGGGTCGTCGCCTTCGGTCTTGCGGGCGATGCGAAGCGCCTCAATGGCCGCCTGGGCATTGCCGCGATCCTCGGTGGCGGCCAGGGCCTGGCCCAGAAGCATTTCGAGAAGCCCGTTTGCCGGCAGCAGTTCGACCGCGCGCCGCAATGGCGGCACCGCCTTTTGCGCTTGCCCGCTTTCCAGGAGCGCTTGCCCCTTGAGTTCCCAGAAATAGGGGTTTTTTGGGACATCCGCGATCAGGCTGTCGATCACCGGCAGCGCGCTTTTGAGATCGCCCTGCCGGAACATGGCGATGGACCTCGCGTAACGCGCCTCCAGACTGGTGTCGGAGAGGGGGTATTTCCGCAGTGTTTCCTGCGGCTTCGCGATAAATCCGGTAAGTTTTGCCTGAACCAGGCGATGCCGCAGAAGTAGACCGGGCGGGTCTTTCTTGCCGAAGTTGGGACTGGCCTTGGCGGCCCGCTCGAGATTGCGGATGCGGTCGAGCGGCATCGGATGTGACTGCAGGTAGGGATTGGCGCCTTGAAGTGACGCAATGTTTTCGCTGAGCAGCTTTTGGAACAGGTTGAGCATGCCGCCTGCCGATTGCCCTGTCGCATCCAGGAATTTGAGCGCTGCTTGGTCAGCCGATGATTCCATGGCCCGCGCGTAGGAGAGAAGCGAACGTTGCGCCAGCCCCTGGGAGCCCATGATGACGCCGGTACCGGCTTGTGCCGCATTGCCGTCGCCTGTCGCCGCACCTCCCGCTACCGCGGCAGCACCCACCAGCATGCCGATGATGTTGAGGTAATTGGCCCGGTCGAGTTCGATCCCCATTCGCGCCAGATGACCACCGGCGATGTGCCCCGACTCATGCGCCAGCACGCCAATGACCTCGTTTGGCGTTTTAGATTGGGTGATGAGCCCGGTGTTGATGAAGATTCGCTGTCCACCGGCAACGAAGGCGTTAATCCGCTGATCCCTGATCAGGTAGACCTTGACCGATGCCGGATTGAGACCCGCCGCCTTGAAAATTGGCCTGGTATAGATCCGCATCAGGTTTTCGATTTCGGCGTCCCGGATCAGCGGCGGGCCTTTCGCCTGCTCCGCCGCGAAACTCGGTTGCAGCCCAGCGCTGGCCGCCAGCCACAATGTCAGTCCGAGCACGCAAGCACGGTGCAATTTCTGCAATTTGCGGGGAAGCATTGGCATCTGAAGTCTCGTCCTTCGCAATTGAGGCGAGTTTGCGGCCCGTACCTCATGACCTGTGTGCACTGCGGCAACATCGCAGGCACCAATTGATACCCAAATGGGGGGTGCGATACCGGCTGTCAAATAGTCCACTTCGAACCGATCCGCGGCCGGGCCATTTGGAGCTTCGGGCGGTTTGGACAGGGTCAACAACAATGGCATGGATCGTAGGTACGAGCGCATCCGAACATTTTGGTCCGGTCGCCATCGGTGGATATCCGGTGCGGCAGGACTACGAAACCACCAATGAAGACGATTTCATCTTCGGCGGCGGCGGCTTCGACAAGATTTGCGCGCAAGGCGGCAACGACGAGATCTTCGGCGGCGACGGCAATGACATGATCGACGGCGGCTGGGGCAACGACAACATTCTCGGCGATGGGCCCAACTCTCCATTGCCCCTGTTGCTTCTCGAGCTTCCCGGCTGGACCAGTTACGACGATTACATTCGTGGCGGCTACGGCGATGACATTGCCGATGGCAATCAGGGTAACGACACGATTTTCGGCGAACAAGGCAACGACAAGCTTTTCGGCAGCGACGGCAATGACGTCATTGTCGGCGGTTATGAGCATTACGATGAATGGCCGGATGAGGAATTGCCTGAAGAAGAAGGGCCGGGCGATGAAATGGTGATGCGGGTCGAATACGTCGAGGGCGATTCCGATACCATCGACGGCGGCTCGGGCGACGACGCAATCTGGGGCGGCGCTGACGATGATGTGATCGCCGGTGACGATGCCGCCCTCGACAAAACCGACCAGTACGAGATTGGTGGCAACGATACCATCAATGGCGAGTCTGGCGATGATGCGATCAACGGCAACGGCGGCGACGATGTGCTGTGCGGTTGCGACGGCGATGACAGCGTCTATGGCGGCGCCGGCAATGACGTGATCGCTGGCGAAGAAGGCGATGACTGCCTGGGTGGCGGTTACGGCGACGACTGCATCCTCGGCGGTGACGGCTATGACACGCTGAATGGCTGGACCGGCGATGACACCATGCTCGGCGGATACGACAACGACAAGCTGTTCGGCGGTGAAGGCTATGATCGCCTTTCCGGTGGTGAAGGCGACGATTGCATCAGCGGCGGCCAGGACGATGATATCATCCTTGGCGGCACGGGCCGGGACAAGATGTCTGGCGGCACCGGCAATGACTCGTTTGTCTTCCTGGAGAACGAATGGGAGGGCCACGAAGGCTGGGCCTATCGCGATGTTATCAAGGACTGGAACGAGGGCGACCAGATCGTCTATTGCGGCCAGGGACCCGAATGGAACTGGGTCAACAAGATCTGGTTCATTGCCGCTGACAAGGACGGCGTGGTCAATGATGTCAGCATTCGTTTCAACGACAACAGCTTTGTGCTCGTCAAGAACGCCTCATGGGACTTCTCCAAGGGCTATACCGATCTTGATGAAGACTCCTACATCAATGACTACGGCAACAACATCGGCAACTTTCTGTTCCTCAATCATGACAGCGAAGAACCCGAAGACGTCGCCCTGGTCGATCTCTACTGCCATATCGATTGCGAAGAACCGGAATGCGGCGAAGCGCCGGATCCGATCGACTTCTGCTACGATCCCATCATGGCTGCAGCATAATCTGCACCGAACATAAAAAAGCGGACGGCAGCCACACCAGCGGCTGCCGTTTATTAAGTCGATGCGCGTGTGGAGAAAAGTTCTCCACACCCGTTTTTGTAGGGTCGTGCGCTTGCGCTTGCCGTAAAGCCACATTCTTCACAGACTGAATTCCCCCGCGTGTTTACCGGCCAGTAGAGTGCAGTAACGGCGATATTGCCGCTGGATTTGACCTCGCTTGAGTGGCCGATGCGTTAATTGGCGCTCTGAATGAGCGTCGGCGAATTGGCCACCAGCCTGACAATGTCGGCCTGCCGGTTCACGCCGATCTTGGCGAATATCGCTTTCAGGTAGCTGCGTACCGTATGAACGCTGATCCGCAGTTTCTGTGCTGCCTTCGATGGGCTGAGGCCCTGGCAGATGAGTTGCACAACCTCGGCTTCGACCCGTGTCAGCCGGTAGAGAGTCTGCAAGTGCTCGATGCTCGGCCCGCTGAAAAATGCCGGATCGGAAATGAATGCGGCAATCGAGACATCCTTCAGGACACTTTCGCCATTGCCGAGGCGCACCAGGTTGACCTGCAGCAGGGCGCAGCCGTCTTCTCCTTCAATCAGGAAAGCCCGGCCCTGGTTAACCTTGGCGCTCCTGACCTCATCCAGCGCCTGGCGCAGCCTGAGGGCGTTGGAAGCATCAGGGCAGACAAGCCGTCCGTTGACGATGGCGAGGCCGCGTCCACCCCCTTCGAGAAGCAACATTGCGCTCCGGTTGGCGGTGGCGACATGCCCGTCCACATGCAGCAGGGCGATGCCGCTGGCATGCCTCTCAACAATGGCCCAGCACGCCTGATAGAGCGAGAACGGCAGCACATGCTGTTTGAGCGCAACCCGGAACATGCCGCGCACCTTGAGAAGTGTCTGCACATCGTCCTTTTCAAAGGGGCCGAGGCTGAAATCGCGCACGATGCTGAGCACCCAGATTCGCGATCCGTTTTCGACGAGTGTTGCCTGCAAGATCGGAAATGGCCGTGGCAGGCCGCCGCCTGCAAGCTTGGAGACGGGGGACGCGCCTGGTTGCAGTGAAAGCGCGTTCAGAACGCGCCCGGCAAGTTGCGGTGCAAGCCCGCTTGTCGAGATCATGCGTGCTGTGTGCGTGGCCGTATCATGCACGCTCAGAATGCAGCCCGAACAGGGGATCAGGTCATGTGCCGTTTCGACGATCGTCGCAAAGACGTTCGATGCATGTTTGCCCAGGCTGGGGGTGGAATGCGCCAGCCGGCCACTGTCTTCCAGATCGCAAACTGACGTGTGCGAACGGACTGCTAGCTCCCTGTAGCCGAAATGCGGTTCGTCCTGCATGCAAGATGTCCCTTCTCACCGGATCTCCTGGGCGAAACCCCGCTTTGCCACAACGCAACAAGGCGGTTGGAATTCGTTTCGGAGAAATTTTGCCCCCGGTAAGCACTTCGAACGCGGTACGCGGAATCACTGTCTCAATTCGATACATTGGTTTAACGCGTTGTATGTGAAAGTCCCGTTAATCAGGCGTTAAGAACGCGCTATTTACCTGCCTTTTTGGCAATTTCTTGCCGCATAAAAGAGAGTAATAAGAAACAATTTCAATGCCTTGCGGAATAAAACAAGATTTTGAACGTAAAATCAATGCAATCAGGCCGGTAACTGCCTCAAAGGCATCCAAACAGCCCATTCAGGCGTGATTGCTGGATCAGAGTCGTGAAACACTGACCATCATCAGATGTCCTGACAAAAGCAAATCGGACTGCCGAGAGTATCGGTCAGTCCGATCGCAAAAACGACTGCTTTGACCTCAGGCCGCTAGCCGCGCTTGTTCCACCATCCGGCCTTGCGCTCGCTTGGCGCTGCCGGGATTGTCGGGGCCGGCGGCTGCCATTTGCGCACTTCTGGTTCGGGCTGCGGAGCACTTTCCACAACGGGAGCGCGCACAGGTGCGGGCGACGGCCGCTCGTCCGGAGCAGGTGCGCTCTCATGCGCCCCGCCATTCGCTGCAACAGTCCCGCCGTCGCCGTCTTTGGCGTTTAGCTCTTCGGCACGGCCATTGCGATTGCGGTCCCGCCCCCAGCGGTCGCGTCGCCCGCGATTGCGCCCGCGGTTCCTGCCGCCACGCTCGCCGCCACCGTCGCGCACTTCGCCATTCGTCTCTGCCTGCGCCGCTTCATCGCGCCCGGCTTCACTATCGTCGCGCTCGTCGCCGGAGTCCGGCGCCTGCGAATCCGCATCCAGGCCGGGCTGGTCGCCGGTGCCAGGCGCGTCGGAATCTCCCGATGCTTCGCGGCCACCACCTTCGCGCCCGCCACGCCGGCCGCCGCGCCGTCCACGCCGCCGCCTGCGCCCGCCGCGCTTGTCGTCTTCCTCGCGCTCTTCCGCCGTCATGCTGTCTTCGGCTTCGGCTGCTTCCGCTTCCTCCGGAGCCTCCTCTTCAACAACGGCCTCTTCGTCCTCGAACGCTGAATCGATCTTGACCGGCGCCGCCTGCGGTTTGCGGATCGTCACCAGCCGTTCGCCGGCGCGCTCGATCACCGCCTGCGAATTCTTCACGTCCTCGCTGGGGCTGATGAATATCGATGCGCCATACGATGTTTCGAGATTGAGCAAGTGATCGCGCTTGTCGTTCAGCACATAGAACGCCACTTCCGGATTGCATTTGACCGTGAGGTTTTCGGCCTTCTTGCTCATCAGATGCTCTTCGATGGTGCGCAGCACCGTCAGCGCGCACGACGAAATCGAGCGCACGATGCCGCGGCCCTCGCAATGCGGACACACCCGGGTCGAGCCTTCGAGAAGGCTTGGCCGGAGGCGCTGCCGTGACATTTCCAGAAGGCCGAAATGGCTGATGCGTCCAACCTGGATCCGCGCCCTGTCGTTCTTCAGCGCTTCCTTGAGGCGCCGCTCGACCGAGCGGTTGTTGCGCTTTTCCTCCATGTCGATGTAGTCGATGACGATCAGTCCGGCGAGATCGCGCAGGCGCAGCTGCCTGGCGATTTCATCGGCCGCCTCGAGATTGGTCTTGAGTGCCGTGTCCTCGATATTGTGTTCGCGCGTCGCCTTGCCCGAGTTGATGTCGATGGAGACCAGCGCTTCCGTCTGGTTGATCACCATGTAGCCGCCGGACTGCAGCGTCACCGTTGGCGAAAACAGGCTATCAAGCTGCGTTTCCATCTGATAGCGCGAAAACAGCGGCCGCGTATCCTTGTACGGCTTCACGTTTTTCGCATGCGATGGCATGAGCATCTTCATGAAGTCTTTGGCTTCGCGATAGGCAAAGTCGCCCTCAACGACGACCTCTTCCACATCCTTGGTGTAGAGATCGCGGATCGCCCGCTTGATCAGGCTGCCTTCCTCATAGACAAGGGCAGGGGCCTGCGAACTCAGCGTCAGGTCACGGACATTTTCCCAGAGCCGCATCAGGTAGTCGAAGTCGCGCTTGATCTCCGTCTTGGTGCGCTGCGCGCCCGCTGTCCGGACGATCAGTCCCATGCCTTCCGGCACTTCGATGTCGCGCGCCACTTCCTTGAGCCGCCGCCGATCGCCGCTATCGGTGATCTTGCGCGAAATGCCGCCGCCGCGCGCCGTATTCGGCATCAGCACGCAATAGCGTCCGGCCAGCGAGAGATAGGTGGTAAGAGCAGCACCCTTGTTGCCGCGCTCTTCCTTGACCACCTGCACCAGGATCACCTGGCGGCGCTTGATCACTTCCTGGATTTTATAGACCCGGCGCGGTTTCCGGCGGGCCCGCTGTGGCACCTCTTCCATCGCGTCCTCGGCGCCGATGGATTCGACCTTCTGCGATTCGGCGTCTTCCTCGACGGTTTCGACACCGTTGCCGCCCTCGGCAGGGAGGCCATGCTCGGGATGGGGTGCGCCCTCGATCGGCTGTTCATGGCCGTTGCCATTGCCGTTGTCGTCTCCGGCGTCCTGCTCGTCGCCTTCGATATCATCGCCGGGAAGATGGTTTTCCTCCTCGGCGTGGCGCTGCGCGTCTTCTTCTTCCTCGCGCAACAGGGCCTGCCGGTCGGCAACCGGAATCTGGTAATAATCGGGATGAATTTCCGAGAAGGCGAGGAACCCGTGGCGATTGCCGCCATAGTCCACGAACGCGGCCTGCAACGACGGTTCCACCCGCGTTACCTTTGCCAGGTAGATATTGCCTTTTAGCTGTTTGCGTGAGGCACTTTCGAAATCGAATTCTTCGATGCGGTTACCGCGGACCACGACAATGCGGGTTTCTTCCTTATGCGTGGCATCGATGAGCATTTTGCTGCCCATGGCTGTCTTTCCTTGGCGCGGCCGGGTGGCGGAAAACCTTCCGCTCTTGTTCCGGGATCAAGGCCGTGTGAAGGCCCGCAGGCCGGCGCGCGCATATGGGGCAGGACCCGCGCCAGGCGCGGCAAGCCGGGAATCTGCTGGCGCGAGTGGCTCTCTGGCCGCACCTCAGTCCCGATCATTGCGAATGGGGTCATACCCGATGTTTCCATTAGCTCCGGGCTGTGCCGGAGCGGTTAAAACCCTGTTCCGCGCAAGTTCTGCTCGCTTGAGAACAGCAGGCCCAAATACATGGACCCTACGAAAGCTTACTCTGGGGATCAAAAGGGTTCCCGGAACCCCAGCAAAGCCGAAATTGACGCTCCGTTGAACTTTGAGTCCCGTTGCTCAGGGAATCTCGGGACGGAGTAGGACGTTGATAGGGGAGAACCCGCCCGCTTGGCAAGCTATCTCCACTGCCATAGCGGAAATTTCGTATTCATTGGTTTCTGAAAATGAAACCAACGATTAACCAGCCACAGCCTAGCGTCTTCCCCAAAGCGAAACCCGGACCGCCGGGATCGAGGGGAATGCGCCGAAACATGCAATCGAGAAACTGGTTCTCCTTTGTGCTGACGCTGCTGGCGTTGCTGGCGCTGGAGCCCCTGCCAATATCAAGCGCCAACGCCGAAGTAACCGCGGTGGTGGCAGCCCGCATCAACGGCAATGCCAGCCGCACCCGCTTTGTCGCCGACTTGACCGGCGTGGTGGATTACCGTGTCTACGTCATGCCGGATCCGTTCCGGGTGATCGTCGACCTTCCGGCACTCGATTTCAGGCTTGACGAGGCGGATACCCGCGCCGCCATGGGCCTTGTTCAGGATTACCGTTACGGCCCCCTCGGCGACGGCAAGTCCCGCATTGTCATCGACACGGCAGGACCCGTTCTGGTGGCCAAATCCTTCGTTCTGGAGCCTAGGGACGGCCAACCGGCACGTCTGGTCATCGACATGGTCAAAACCGGCCACAGCGCCTTTAAAACGGCCTACGAGGCCCAGGAAAACCCGGAGGGAACCGGAGACGCTGTAGCACTCCCGCAGCCCAAGCCCGGGGCCGAATCTCTTGCCGCCGCGGAACCACCCAGTGCCCGGAAAGACGGCCGCCGCCTTGTTGTGATCGACCCCGGACACGGCGGCATGGACCCTGGCGCCATTGGCACCCGCAAGACCCGCGAAAAGGATGTGGTGCTGGCCTTCGGGCTGGCGCTCAAGGCGGAAATTCAGGCAGTTGGCAAATACGATGTCATCATGACCCGCGACGACGACCGCCTGCTTTCCCTGAAGGAACGTGTGCACATCGCCCGCAAGAACGAGGCCGATCTGTTTATAGCTATCCATGCCGATACGGTGCGCGGCCAGTCGGCTCGTGGCGCCACACTCTATACGGTCTCCGACAAAGCTTCCGACGCTGAAGCGGAAGCGCTGGCCGAAAAGGAAAACCGTTCCGACCTCATCGCCGGCGTCGATGTCGGCGAGGGCAAGCCTGAAATCACCGATATCCTGATCGATCTGGTCCAGCGCGAATCCAAGACCCATTCGATTTTCTTTGCCCGCAAGGCCGCCGCCGAATTGAAGCCGGTGACACTGATGACCGGAAAGCCCATCCGCTCGGCCGGTTTCGTCGTGCTGAAAGCGCCGGACGTGCCGTCGGTGCTTCTGGAACTGGGCTATCTTTCGAGCCGTTCCGATGAAGAACTGCTGGCCAACGCCTCCTGGCAAAAGCGCGTCGCGGCCGCCATGAACGCTGCCATCAATCGCTATTTTTCAACCGAGATCGCCCAGACGCAATAGGCTGGCTGCCGCGCCGCCGCCATATTCAGCACCTAATCAGGCTAGGGCTGATATCGGCTTGGGGCGGCCGCATGATCGTGGTATGCGCCGGTCATGATGCGCTTCTGGGCAAACGGGCGGGCATGCTGAGATTTCTGGGTTATCTGTTCACACTGGGCTTCGCCGTGTTCCTCGGCTTGGCTGGCGCCCTTGCCTATGTCATCTGGGACCAGTCCAAGGACCTGCCGGACTACCGGCAACTGGCGCAGTACGAACCCCCCGTCATGTCGCGCATTCATGCCGGCGACGGCTCGCTGCTCGCCGAATATGCGGCAGAGCGCCGTATGTTTGTGCCCATCAATGCGGTGCCGAAACGTCTGATCGAGGCCTTTCTATCGGCCGAGGACAAGACTTTCTACAGCCATGGCGGCCTCGACTGGAAAGGCATCGCCTCGGCCGGGTTCCGCTACCTGCAAGTCAAGGCCACCGGCAAGGGCCAGATCGTTGGCGCCTCCACCATTACCCAGCAGGTCGCCAAGAACTTCCTGCTCTCCAACGAACGCTCGCTTGACCGCAAGCTGAAGGAAGCCCTGATCGTCCAACGGATCGAACAGGCCTTCAACAAGGACCAGATCCTTGAACTCTATCTCAATGAAATTTTCCTCGGCTTCAACTCGTACGGCATCGCCGCCGCCTCGCTGAATTATTTCGGCAAGTCCCTGACTGAATTGTCGCTGGAGGACATGGCTTACCTGGCAGCCTTGCCCAAGGGGCCTAACAACTATCACCCGTTCCGGCATGAAAAGCGCGCCATCGAGCGGCGCAACTGGGTACTCTCGCAGATGTACGACAACGGCTACATCTCCGAACCCGAAATGAAGGACGCCCAGGCCAAGCCCCTGACCATCAATACCCGCCCGTTTGGTGCCCAGCTTTTTGCGGCCGAATCCTTTGCCGAAGAAGTCCGCCGCGAACTCGTCCAGATCTATGGCGAGGAAAAACTGATGCGCGGCGGCCTTTCGGTCCGCACCACACTGGATCCCAAATTGCAGGTGTTTGCCCGGCAGTCGCTGGCCCGTGGCCTCATCCAGTTCGATCGCAAGCGCGGCTATCGCGGTCCTGTAAAACAGATGGAAACGGAGGGCGACTGGGGAACCGAACTGGCCAAGATCAAGGTTCCCGCCGACGTGGCGCCATGGCGTATCGCGGTTGTTCTCTCAGTTGCCGCCGAGCAGGCCACCATCGGCCTGCAGCCAAAGGCGCAGCCCAATGGCAAGATCGAACCGGAGCGCGAGCAGGGCATCGTTCCGCTGGCCCTGATGAAATGGGCCCGCGCTTATGTCGATGGCGAAGCACTCGGGCCGGAAATCAAGCTGGCAAGCGATGCCATGGCGCCGGGACAGGTGGTCTACGTGGCGCCCGGCAAGGACAAGGGCCAATGGCACCTTGTCCAGATGCCGGATGTTGAAGGCGCATTGGTTGCCCAGGACCCGCACACCGGCCGCGTGCTGGCGCTCGTCGGCGGCTTTTCATATGGCCGCAGCCAGTATAATCGTGCCGTCCAGGCGCTCCGCCAGCCGGGCTCGTCGTTCAAGCCCATCGTCTACGCTGCGGCCCTCGACAATGGCTACACACCGGCTTCGGTGGTTCTCGATGCGCCAGTCGAATTCAAGATGCCCAATGGTGAAATCTGGAAACCCAAGAACTACCAGAACAAGTTCTTTGGGCCCTCGACCTTGCGCCGCGGCATCGAGCAGTCGCGCAATGTCATGACGGTGCGTCTTGCCAACGACCTCGGCATGTCTAAGATTTCCGAGCTTGCGGCACGCCTCGGCATCTACAGCAAGTTGCCGAACCAGCTTGCCATGGCGCTGGGGGCGGGGGAAACCACGCTGCTCCGCATGACCACCGCCTATTCCATCATCGCCAATGGCGGCAAGCAGATCCAGCCAACCCTCATCGACCGCATCCAGGACCGCTACGGCCGCACTGTCTTCAAGCACGACAAGCGCGAATGCGGCGGCTGCAATTCGGAGACCTGGAGCAATCAGACGGAGCCCCCGATATTCGATAACCGTCCCGACGCGATGAACCCTTATACGGCGTTCCAGATCACCTCGATGATGGAAGGTGTGGTCCAGCGCGGCACCGGCCGCAAGTTGCTTGCCGTCGGCAAACCGGTCGCCGGCAAGACCGGCACATCCAATGACGAGCGCGATGCCTGGTTCATCGGCTTCACGCCGGATCTGACGGTTGGCGTCTATGTCGGCTATGACAATCCGAAGCCGATGGGCAAGCATCGCACCGGCGGCGAACTGGCGGCGCCGATCGTCGCCGACTTCATGAAGCTGGCGCTCCGCGACAAGCCGGCGACACCGTTCCGCGTGCCGCGCGCCATCGAACTTATCCCGATCAATGCCAAGACCGGCAAGCGCGACATATTTGGCGAGGAAGGTGTCATTCTCGAAGCCTTCAAGCCCGGCGACGATCCCGATGCAGGCTCCAACAGCGTGGGCGGCGATGGCGTCGCTGCAATTGATCCAAACGGTGGCCAGCCCGGGTCGCCCAACATCGTCGATGACAAGGACCGGCCCTATGGCGAGGGCGTGGTCATCGATGGCGGGTTGACGACAGGCACCGGCGGCCTCTATTGAGCGGCCTGCGGCAATCACCATATAGACGTCATCATGCGGGCAGAAATCACCACCCTTGTAAACGAAATGCAGCAGTCGATCGGACTGCTGAGGAGGCATCTTTGACTGGGATAATGCCCAGCGAAAACTTGCCGAACTGAACGCCCGCGCCGAAGACCCGGCGCTCTGGAACGATCCGCAGAAGGCCCAGGACGTGATGCGCAAGCGTCAGGACCTCGACGGCCGCATCAGCGGCATCGTCAGGCTGGAGCAGGCCATTGCCGACAACACCGAACTCATCGAAATGGGCGAACTCGAAGGCGATCAGTCGATTGTTTCCGAGGCCGAAAAGGCGCTCGCCAAGCTGAAGGATGACGTTGCCAGGCGCGAACTCGATGCGCTGCTGTCCGGCGAAGTCGATGGCAACAACGGCTATGTCCAGGTCAATGCCGGGGCAGGCGGGACCGAAAGCCAGGATTGGGCCTCGATGCTCATGCGCATGTATGTGCGCTGGGCCAATCGCAGCGGCTTCGAGGTCGACGTGCTCGACGAGCATCCCGGCGAAGAGGCGGGGATCAAGTCCTGCACCCTGCAGATCAAGGGCCACAATGCCTATGGCAAGATGAAGACCGAGTCGGGCGTGCACCGTCTCGTGCGCATCTCGCCCTATGATTCGAACGCCAGGCGCCACACCTCATTTGCGTCCGTCTGGGTCTATCCGGTCATTGATGACGAGATTGAGATCGAAATCAACGAAGGCGACTGCCGCATCGATACCTACCGTGCCTCGGGCGCCGGAGGCCAGCACATCAACAAGACCGATTCCGCCGTGCGCATCACCCACATGCCATCGGGCATCGTCGTCGCCTGCCAGAGCGAGCGCTCGCAGCACAAGAACCGCGCCACCGCCTGGAAAATGCTGAAAGCCCGTCTCTATGAAATGGAGTTGCAGAAGAAGCAGGAAAAGGTCGACGCCGCCAATGCCCAGAAGACCGATATCGGTTGGGGCCATCAGATCAGATCTTATGTTCTACAGCCCTATCAGTTGATCAAGGACCTGCGCACCGGCCACACGTCCACCAGTCCGCAGACCGTGCTTGACGGCGATCTCGATGAGTTCATCCAGGCCAGCCTTGCCCACCGCATTCATGGCAAGACCGAGGGGCCGGTCGAGGATATCGACTGAAAGTTGCAGTTTTTGGGATGTGTCGGCGTGGCTTAACCTAACCGTGCACAGATATGCAGAAATTCAGCGGCATCGCGCAGATTGTATTGCAAGGGATTTCAGGACACCGATACTTGCCTCAACGCAACCGGCAGTATTAGATCGGCGATTTCGTGAAGTAGAAATCACCCATCAGTTCCCCACAGGTTTCACAGCGCCACGTCGGGCTTTGCGTAAGACTTTTAACTGAGCACCGCGTCAAGGCGCGGTAAGTGTGGAGAAGCAGATGCCCGACATACCCGTCACCTGGCGTGACAGTCAGACTGTCAATACAGCTACCAGCAACTCTCAATTCGATCCCGACATCATCCAGCTGGCCAACGGCAACATCCTTGTGTCCTGGACAACCAACGACGCTGGTGGCCTCGGCTCACCGGTCGGCACTGAAACCTTTGCCCAGATTTTCGACCCATTGGGCAACCGGATCGGCGGTGAAATCCGGCTGAACAATGCCTCGACCGGCGGCGATGAACAGAACGCCGGCCTGGCGGCCCTGCCGGGCGGCGGTTTTATCGTGGTCTATCACGCTCTCGACAATCCCTTTGATGGCGACGCCTCCAACATCCAACTCGAGGAATTTGACGCCAATGGCATTGAAGTCAGCGAGAGTGCGCTTGTCATTACTGACACGGCGCAGCCGAACGATCCTGACTATTTGAACCCGCGCGTCGCCGCATCGAGCGACACCTCGGTGTTGATCGTCTATGAGGAGATGACTGCTGGGGTGTCGAAAATCCGCGGCAAGATTTACGACCCTGCGACCGACACCTATGGCAACCAGATCAGCCTTATCGCATTCACCGGAAGCAATACTGACCCGGATGTCGTCGCTCTCACCAACGGCAATTACGTCATCACCGCCACGGAAACCAACGGCGGTGATTCGCGGATTGGCTACCGCATTGTCAACAGCACAGGATCCAATGTGCTCGGCGTCACTAACGTCACCGGCACCGAAAGTAACGCCCAAAACGACAGCGAGGGGAGCGTTGCGGCGCTCGCCGGTGGCGGCTTCGTCATTGCCTGGACGAACACTGACGCGGACGACACTGACATCTTGTATCGTGTCTACAGTTCAACCGGCATTCAGATTGGTTCAGGCTCCGCCGGCGACACCAGCACGACGAACTTCAACAACCAACCGGCCGTCACCGCGCTGGCCGACGGGTCGTTCGTCATTGTCTACGACAATGACCAATTACTTCAGACCAATGTCGCCCACATCAGCGCAACCGGTGCGAATCTGGGTGACTTCAACTTCGGCGGAGACGGCACTGTCGCTGCAGTCACCGGCCTCGCCGATGGCCGTTTCGCTGTAACATGGGAAGACTTCGTCACCGGCGAGATCTCGATGGAGATCCTCGACACGCGCGACAATCCAAACGACCCGGGCGTTTATGCACCCGATCCGTGGGTGGTGGGGACCATAGGCAACGACACGTTCTCACCTGCTGCCGACGCCGACTTCGCCCATGGCTGGGACGGCAACGACGTGATCACTGAATCGGGCGGCACGCGGAGCTATTTTGGCGACAATGGCAGCGACACCATCAACGTTGTTTCAGTTATCAATGCAGATTTGCATGACGGCGGCGCCGGAACGGACCTGATCGACTGGAGTGCCTCTGTTGAGATTGGCGCAACCTTCGATCTGGCAGCCGGCACTGCAACGCAGGGCACCGGCAGCGAGGTGATGGTCAATTTCGAGAATCTCAATGGCACCGGCAACGCCGATATCATCAAGGGCTCCATTGTTGGCAACGTGTTGAACGGCAATGGCGGCAACGACACGATCGGCGGCGCCAGTGGCAACGACATCATCGTTGGCAACGATGGTGTGGACAATCTCTTTGGTGGCGCCGGCAACGACAAGCTGAATGGCGGCGCCGGAGTCGACCAGCTTCGTGGCGCCGCTGGAAACGACACCTACACCGTCAACGCAAACAATGAAGTGATCGAATTTGCCGGTCAGGGCTATGACACCGTCTTCAGCAGCAATAGCCATACGCTTGAAGTCAATGTCGAACAGCTGATCTTGTTTGGACCGGCCGGCATCAACGGGATGGGGAACGCATCCAATAACACCATGACTGGCACGGCGGCTGCGAACACCATGCACGGCGGTGACGGCAAGGACAAGATCGACGGTTTGGGTGGTAACGATAACCTGTTTGGCGATCTGGGCGACGACAATCTGCTTGGCAAGGTCGGTAACGACACGATCAACGGCGGCTTGGGGCGTGACATCATGTCGGGTGGAGGGGGCAATGACGTGTTTAATTTTGTCACAGTGGCGCAATCCGGGCTTACCAGCGCAACGCGCGATCAGATCACTGACTTCAATGCCGGAACACTGGCCACCGTTGTTGATCGTATCGATCTGTCGGACATCGATGCCATTCCAGGCGGCGGCAACAATGCGTTCACCTTTGTGACCGGAGCGTTCACCGGCGTCGGACAGGTCCGGGTCATTCAGCAGGGCGCAAATTCAATTGTCGAAGTGAACAACAATGCGGCGACCGGCGCGGAGATGACGATACTTCTTGTTGGAATCACCGCAGCAACAGTCAATGGCGGCGACTTCGTTCTGTAAGTCAATGACACGGCATTTGCTGCGCTGACCGGCCGGTGCCGGGTCGCTTGCCCGCCACCGTCTCGCCTCAGCCGATCGTCGAAAAGGTATTGGCTACCGCCTGGCCAGATGCCGGGAATGACCGGGTTCCTGGCGATAGGTTTCCCGTTAAGACTTGTCTAAAATCTGATTCTTCCCCTTAAGTGAAGTTTAGCGCCGCCGTGTTTTAAACCTTTCATTAACAAACAGATGAGGGGCGGCATGCGCAAGGCACGGCAATCGGCGATCGGCCTGTTGAAAATACTTACAATTGGCGCGGCTTCATCACTTTCCTTTTCCTATGCGGCGCACGCCGGTGAAATCCTCAAATCATCCGCGGCGAAGGAAAGCCTCGCTGCGGAAAAGCAGCTAAAGGCCGACAAGGTCTCGCGCCGGCATCGCCTGGTCGAACTCAACATTGCTGAGATCGGCCGCCAGATCCTTCCGCGTGGTGTCGAGAAGGCCGCCAATCGCGCCGCCCAGTCCAAGGCATTGGAGGGCGACGTTACGTTGCAACTGTTCAAGGACGTGAAGGTCAGGCTGAAACGCAAGGACGTCGAGGCAGCATTCAATGGTGGCGTTGTCTGGAGTGCCGGGGGCGGCAAGAATGACTCGGGCATCCTCGTTCTCAATGGCGACAAGCTCACCGGCTCGATTGAAGCCAACGGACGCAGCTACCTGATTGAACCGGTCGCGGGCAGCTCCCAGCACCGGGTTCGCGAGATCGATCCCGAGGCCTATCCGAACGATATCCATCTCAATGTTCCAGCACTTGCCGGCAAGGGCAAGGGCGGCGGCAAGGGCGGCGGTTCGACCGGTGGTGGCGGCAGCACGGGCGGCGGCGGCACGACCACGCCACCCCCAACCGGCGCGCTCCAGGTGAACTTGCTCGCAGCCTATACATCTCGAGCCTTCACAGCACTTGGCGGCTTGCCTGCGGACAAGATCGCGCTCGACGTGGCTATCGTCAACCAGGGCTACAGCAACAGCACGGTGCCGCTCCATCTCAACCTTGTTGGCGTGACAGCCGTAAGCAGTGCCTATGACGAGAGCATCTATTCGGATCCGGTGCAGCCGCTCTATGATCTGAGCTCCGGCACTGGCTACAATTTCCCTGCCATACGCGACCAGCGCAATGCGCTCGCAGCCGATCTCGTAACCATCTATGCGGCCCGCAGCGAATATTGCGGCGTGGCCTGGTTGGGCGGTTCGCCGCCAATCCCGGCCTTTGCCTTTTCGGCCATCAATCCGCAGTGCACCGGATCTGCCACGCTGGCGCACGAGCTTGGCCACAACATGGGCCTTCGGCATGATCGCTATGTCGAGGCCGTGGCATCCTCGGCGGTCTACAATTACGGCTATGTCAGCACCGCCGGAAGATTCCGCGATATCATGTCCTACAGCAACGAGTGCGCCGCGCTGGGCATTTCCTGTGCCCGCATCACCTACTACTCAAACCCGAAACTGCTCTACAACGCCTATCCGGTCGGTATTCCGCAGGGCACTGACGGTGCCGCCGACGCCAGCCGCAAACTGGGCGAAAACGCCACCGCAATCGCCGCGTTCAGGTAAGCCGGAAACCCAATTGCATCGAACTTAGCGTCACGGTGACAGGATTGGCAGGGACGATACAATGAAGGATACTGCCTCTGTCCTTCATTGTGGAACGCCATGCGCAATCTTGATCCTCGTTTCTACGTAGAGCCGCAGTATCTCGCCCGCGAACGCGATACTATCTTTGCCCGCACCTGGCAGTTGCTTGGCCCGCTGAGCCAGGTGGCCGGGCGCGGCCAGTACATTGCAGCCGAGATTGCCGGATTGAAGCTTTTTGCCATCCGCGGCCGTGATGGCGAATTGCGGGGCTTCCGCAATGTCTGCCGTCATCGTGGCGCCAGACTGCTGGAGGAGGGGACGGGCCGTTGCGCCGCCATCCGCTGCCCCTATCACCAGTGGGTGTTCGACGATCGCGGCAGCCTGGTCACCGCCCCGTGGTTTGGCGAGGATCCCGAATTCCGCAAGGAGGACTGGCCGCTTGCGCCGGTCCATGTCGATACCTGGCGCGGCCTCGTCTTTGCCGCGGTTGATCCCCAGGAAACCTTGCTCGATCAATTGGGAGAACTTCCCGCCGAACTCGCCGACGAGCCGATCGAAACCTATGCCGCCACGCGCTCGGAGACCGTCAACTTCGAAGCCAACTGGAAGATCTACACCGACAATTTTGTCGAGGGCTATCATATCCCCGGTATCCATCCAAAATTCTTCGCGGCCATTGATTTCGAGGCTTTCAAGACCACCGCCCACAAAGGCTATGTGCGGATGACGGCACCGCCGCGCGATGGCCTGTTCTATCGTGGCAAATGGCTGTGGATGTGGCCGAACTGGACGCTTTCGCTCTTCGAGGGCGGGATGAACACCTCACGCATCAACCCGCTGGGCGTCGGTCACACCGAGCAGATCTACAATTTCTATTTTGCCGATACATCCGATGCCACAGCCGATACGCGAGAGAGAACCATCGCCGGAAATCTTGCAGTGGTGCGCGAGGATTGCGATATCTGCCTTGCCATCCACAGGAACTATGCCACCGGAAGCTATACGCCGGGTCCCTTGTCACCGCGACACGAGCAGGGCGTTGCGTATTTCCAGGAGAAGATCGCCGGGGCGCTGGGACTCAGCGCGGCCTGATCACCTTGATGGGACGGTACGTGTCGTCATCTTGCGGTGAGAACTCGATGGCCGAAGTATAGTTGCGCCCATAAGGCGCCACCATCGAGGGCTCCGACAGCGGATCTTCCGAGCGCCGGATCGAGCCATAGATATAGGCGCCATTCTCGATGCCAATTGATTCGTTAATCACATCGCCCTCGACATGGGCACCGGCGTAGAGGTGAACATGAACGCCGCGGATCGGCCCGATTACCCGGCCCCGCACATAGATTTCCTCGGCCACCACTTCGCCTTCCACCACGCCCTGCATGTCGATCACGCAGGACTTGGCCCGCACGTTGCCGCGCACCGTGCCGTCGATGTGGAGTTCGCCCGGAGAAACGACGCTGCCCTCGATGACGACATCATTGGTAATCAGCGACGGTCCAGCCGATCCGCGGATCGCCTCGCCGTTACCGTTGCTTTTCTTTCGACCGAAGCGTCTGAAAATCATTGAATGCCTGCCAGAAACGGGCGGGATCAATAGCCCTTCCATTGACCCTCGTCTCGTAGTGTAGATGAGGACCGGTACTCCGTCCCGTACTTCCCATCCGGCCAATCATATCGCCGCGCTTGACGCGCGCGCCTTCGGATACACTGATCGAACGCAAATGAGCATAGCGGGTCGCTACCCCGTTGTCATGAATGATTTCCACCATGCGCCCGTAGGCGCCATTCCATCCCGCCTGGTTAACGACGCCGTCTGAAACCGCGACGACCGGCGTATTGAACGCTGCCTTCATGTCCACCCCGGCATGCATTGCGGCGGAACGCCGGAACGGGTCGCGCCGGATGCCAAAACCGCTCGAAATGCTCTCCACATTGCGCATTGGCACGTAGATTGGCAGCGCCTCGATCTGCCGTTTTATCACCGACAAGTCCTCGGTTTTGCGTGCCACTGCCTTGATGCGCTCAGACAGGCCGCCGCCTGAAGGCGAAGCGAGCGCCACAGGTATGAACGGCCCACCCATTGCGGCCGTCTGGAGGCCCGGCGCGGCTTTGGGCATATCTGCTTTCAGGCCAAGCTTGCCCATGATTCCGGCGGCCTCGCTCACCAGCGCATCACTCCGCGCAACGGCGCCGTCGACAAGTTCGTCCTGCTGAAAATTCAATTGATCGAGGCGGCTCGTCATTTCCGCCAGCGGTTGCAGCGCATCATGCTCATCGCTGAAATCCGCCACATACCGCTCGCCGAATGTCGCATCGTTGAAGCTGCTCTTTTCCGGCTTGTCCGCTGGCCGGGAGGTCACCACGCCACCCCGGAAAAACCGCACCAGTTCCTCGTGCCGCGCCGCCAGCCTCCGGTACTCGGTATCGACGGCATCGACCCGCGACAGGTAGGCCTTCTGGTCGAGCAGCAGGCGGTCGTTCAACCGGTCGATCACCGCCCGCATTTCCGAAACCCGGTCCTCGTAGGCAAGCCGTGCTTCGCTGATTCGCTGCTCGCGCAGCATCAGGAGCTGGTCCTTGAAGGCAAAATTCACCGTCGCATAGGCAGTCCAGAAGAGCACACCCAGCAGGCCGCCAAGGCTCAGAACCTGAAACATCGGTGAGAGCGTTACGAACTGCACATCGCCATCGGAACGCACATAGATTTGCCGCGTTCTGAACAGTCCGTTGCGCCGCTCCGCCGGTTCCCGCCGATGGCTACGGTGCTCATTGCTCGAATGACTCCGCACCCTTTTCGGTTCCCCTCGATCATTGCATTTGCGGGCCGATCATAACATCGTCAACAATGAGTAAAAATTGTGGCCGCCCTGGGCGTGCCCAAAAGTAATCCCCGGCATTGTGGAACGCCTTGCTTTAGCCGGGATTTCTCTATTATTGCTGGAATCCCGCCAATGGAGCAGTCCCCGCCCGCTTGGCATGATGATGCGCGCCTGCCCGCAGGCGATGATTCGGAGTTAGCCGGTGGCACGTCTATCGCATGAAAAGGGGTTAGCGCGACTTGCGCCGTAGACTGGCCAAAATCACCGTGATGTCGCTTTTGACAATCGTCACGCTGTGCGCCGTGGCGGTTGGCGCATTCTTCTGGCGCCTGTCGGAAGGTCCCGTGTCGCTCGATTTCATGCGCGGCATGGTGCAGTCGGAAATCAACAAGAACCTCCCGGGTCTCGAGGTGAAGCTTGATGGCGTCCTGATCGAGCGCGACGCAAAGACCAGGTTGCCCAGCTTCCGCCTGCGCAATCTCGAACTGCTCGATACCGATGGCAACACCATAGCCAGAGCACCGCGCGCCGCCGTGAGTGTCGATGAGGGGAGCCTGCTGACCGGCCGCATCACGCCGCGCCAGCTAGACCTCATCGGTCCCCGCATCATGATCAAAAGGTCCATTACCGGCGGCTTCGTCATGGGCTTCGGCCGCCCGAGTGGCGACGATGAAGCTGAGGTCAACGCGTCCGGCAAGTCCAATCACGGCGAATTCTCCGAGGCAATTCTGCCCGAGACGAGCGGCGCCGATGTGATCGACATCCTGAGCAAGCCGCTGCCGGCCGATGGCGAAGCCGGTTCGACTATCTCGAGCCTCGATTTCATCAAGATCAGTGACGCCGCCATCACCTTGTTCGACGAAAGCAACGATGCCTACTGGAACGCGCCGAACGCCGACTTGGCCTTCAAGCGCATGCCCTATGGTTTCGCTGTCGTGGCCAACGCCAGTATTCAGTCGGAAGATAAGCCGATCCGGACTGAAATTTCCGCCAGCTATCGCCGCGAGACCAAGAGCTTCAGCATCAGCGCCAGCATCTATGATTTCGTACCTTCGGATGCTTCAAAGAAAGTATTCGCCCTGTCGCAACTCGCGAGGGCGAACGTGCCGCTTTCCGGGCACGCCGAATTAGAGATGACCGAGGCGGGCCAGATCACCAAGGGTTCTGCCGAATTCTCCGTCGCCGCCGGCCAGTTGCTGTTGCCTGAGTTTATCGCCGAACCGATTGCCATCGATGAGGGCTCCATCCGGCTCGATTACGATCCGGCGACGGGCGGCGTCGCCATTGTTGATTCGAGCGTTCTTTCCGGCCGCTCGCGGGCCAATTTGACCGGCAGGATCGATCCAGTCCGAAGCCAGGCGGGTGTCCTCGAGGCGCTGACGATTGCTATCGCTGCAAATAATACCGGCCTTGATCCTGCTGGCGGCAAATCCGATGAGTCCCCGCCCATTGATCGCGTCGAGTTCAGGGGGCTGGCCTCGGTGGTCAAGGCGCGCCTTGATGTCGACGATCTGGTCGTCATGTCGGGCAATTCCGGCATAAGGCTGCGCGGTGTGTTTACCGGCGGCGCCAGGTCGCCGGGGATCAACCTCGCCGGTCGCGCCCGCAATATGTCGGCTGCCCTGGTGAAAAAACTCTGGCCGCCCATCGTCGCACCCAACACGCGTTTGTGGGTGAACCAGAACATCAAGGCCGGTCAGATAACCGATGGCGAAATGTTCATCAGGCTGGCCGAGAATCAACTCGCCATCACCAAAGAGACCAAGGTACTGCCGGAAGGTTCGCTCACGCTGAAACTGACACTGGACGGCGTCAGCACCAGTTACTTTCGCGAGCTGCCTCTCATTTCGTCCGCATCGGGCCAGGCCACACTCGATAGCAATTCATTCTCGCTGAAGCTCGATGAGGGTGCCCTCACCATGCCTTCCGGCCGCAATGTGAAGCTTGCCGGCGGCACCATGGTGATCACCGATCTCCTCAAGCCGGTCTCGCCCGCGGAGTTTCATATCGATGCCCTGGCATCCGTGCCCAGCGTCTTTGAGTTCATGGGCCTTCCCGATCTCAACTTGCTCAAATCGGCGGGCTTCGACATCGGCAAGCTTTCCGGCGATGCCGACGTCGATCTGATGCTTTCAATCCCCTTCATGAAGAACCTGCCGCGCGACCTCGTTCAGGTGACCGCCAAGGCGAAGATCACCGGCGCCAGCTTGAAGAACGCCATCGAAGGCATCGACCTTACCGATGGTTCCATGAACGTCGCGGTGACCAGCGGCTCGATCAAGGGCGAAGGGCCGGTCAAGCTGAACGGCATTCCGGCCAAGCTCACATGGCAGCGCACCACGGGCGAAAAATCGGTGCAGTCGGCCACCATCGAAACCGAGCTCGACGACAAGCAGCGCGACAAGATCGGCGCAAAGGTGAGTGGGTTCCTCACCGGCCCTGTAAAGGTCAAGGTGACGATACCGGAAATCGGCGAACCCGGTACCGGCATCGAAGTCGACGCCGATCTGGCCAGGGCGACCATGCAGATCGAGGCCATCGACTGGGTGAGGGAGCCGCGCAAGGGCACCAGGGCGACCTTCAAATACGCCAAATCGGATACCGGCGCGACGATTGACGATCTTGAGATCAGCGGCCCGGACGTGTCGCTGAAAGGCACCGTCAAGCTTGGCAAGAATGGCGCCTTCGCCGAGGCAAAGCTGCCATCGGTGGTGCTTTCCGATGAGAACCAGTTCGGCATCACATTGAAAAAAACCGGCGACGGCATGGCAGTCGCAATCAACGGCCAGAGCTTCGACGCCAGGCCCCTGATCAAGTCCATGTTCGGCAAATCCGGCGGCGCAATCGGATCGGGCGAGGGCGATGACCCCATCACCTATCTGGTGACCACCCAGGTCGACCGTGTCTACGCTCACCGGGGGGAGATCATCGCGGGGCTGAATGGCAATCTCGTCACCCGCGGCGGTGCTGTTCTGAGCGCCAATCTTCAGGGTGTGTTTCTAAGCGGCCACCCGATCTCCATGCGCATTCAGCCAGCAAACGGGGGCCGCGAATTCATCATTGCCGGGCGCGATGGCGGTGCTGCATTGCGGGCTGCCAATCTTTACTCGAAAGTCGCCGGCGGCCAGATCGAGTTCAATGCCCAGATGGGGCAGGGCTCGGTGCGCACGGGCCAGTTGATCATCCGCAATTTCGAGGTACGCAACGAAGCCGCACTGGCGGAACTCGATCGCCGCGGCAAGCCGAAACAGACGGGCCCGCGCCGCGACAGCATTCCATTCCGCCGGTTGCGGCTTCCATTTACCGCCGATCAGCGCTTTCTGCGGATTGACGATGCCGAGGTCATCGGCGACCAGATCTGCGCCACCGCCGACGGTATCATCCGCAAGGCCGACAGCGCCATAGACATTGACGGAACCATCATCCCCGCCTGCGGCCTGAACAATATCCCGGGGAAAATCCCGGTCGTCGGCCTGCTCTTTGGCGAAGGCCTGTTCGCCCTCACCTATGCATTAAGCGGCAACATCAGTAGTCCGAAATTTCAGTTCAATCCGATCTCGGCCGTAGCACCCGGCATCCTGCGAAAATTCTTCGAGTTTGGCAACGTGTCGCCAACGCGGAAGTCCACCGACAAGGGCACGAAAAGCGATTAGGCCGGCCTGATCAGCACATGCTTTTTCTTGCCCATCGACAGCTTGATCACGCCGTCGCTGTTGAGATCTGAAATACCGAGAACCTTGCGTTCGTCGGAGACCTGAGCATCATTGATACGCACAGCACCACCCTGAACCGAGCGCCTTGCTTCGCCGTTGGACGCCGCAAAACCCGCTGCCACGAAGGCCTGCAACACGCCAACGCCCTCGGCGAGGTTGAGCGCAATACTGGGAAGTCCCTCGGCCGAGCCACCTTCCTCAAAGGTCTTGCGTGCTGTTTCGGCAGCGGAAGCAGCGGCTTCTGGGCCATGCAGCAAGGCCGTTGCCTCGTTCGCCAGGACCTTCTTGGCCTCGTTGATCTCCGATCCGCCGAGCGCTTCAAGCCTGGCGATTTCAGCGAGCGGCAATGTCGTGAACAGTTTCAGGAAGCGTCCGGTATCGGCATCTTCGGCATTGCGCCAGAACTGCCAGTATTCGTAGGGACTGCGCATGTCGGCGTTGAGCCAGACAGCACCGGTCGCGGTCTTGCCCATCTTTGCGCCCGACGAGAGCGTGATCAGCGGCGTTGTCAGCGCGTAGAGCTGGTGCGTCCCCATGCGCCGGCCAAGGTCGATGCCGTTGACGATATTGCCCCACTGGTCCGATCCGCCCATCTGCAAATTGGTGCCGAAACGCCGCGCCAGTTCCACGAAGTCATAGGCTTGCAGAACCATGTAGTTGAACTCGATAAAGGAGAGTTCGTGTTCGCGCTCCAGCCTGAGCTTCACCGAGTCCATCGCCAGCATGCGATTGACCGAAAAGTGCCGCCCGACATCGCGCAGCATGTCGATGTAGTTGAGCTTCGTCAGCCACTCGGCGTTGTCGATCATCATCGCGTCGCGTGCGCCATCGCCGAATGTCAAGAACCGCGAATATACCTGCTGGATGCCGCGCTTGTTGGCATCGATATCGTCAATCGTCAGGATCTTGCGGCTTTCGTCGCGTCCCGAGGGATCGCCCACCCGCGTCGTTCCGCCGCCCATCAATGCAATCGGCTTCTGTCCTGTCTTTTGCGCCCAGTGCAGCAGCATGACCTGCACCAGCGAGCCCACATGCAGCGAGCGCGCCGTGCAGTCGAATCCGATATAGGTATTGACCTTGCCTTCAGCCGCAAGTGCGTCGAGGCCCGCAGCATCGGAACACTGATGGATGTAGCCGCGGCTTGAAAGCGTGTTAAGGAAATCGGACTTAAAGGTGCTCATGGGGCAGGGCTCTTAGCACGGGATATTCTGGTGTCAAAACTCACGGCGGCAATCGGCCTGATGTCGGGGACATCGCTGGACGGGATCGATGTCGCGTTCCTCAAGACCGATGGCGAAGACATTGTCCACCGCGGTCCCGCCCGCACCTTTCCCTATGAGCCGGACCAGCGCCAGGTGCTGGCCGACGCTATCGCCGAGGCGAAGGCGCTTGATCGGCGTGATGCGCGGATTGGATGCCTTGCCGGCGTCGAGTGGGCGCTCACCGAATGGCACGCGCTTGCCGTTGAATCATTCTGTCAGGATGTCGGTCTAACTGATTCTGAAATCGACGTAATCGGCTTCCACGGACAGACCGTCATTCATCGCCCCGAAGCCGGCCTTACAGTTCAATTGGGTGACGGTCACCTGCTGGCGCGCCGCCTTGGCAAGCCGGTCGTCTACGACATGCGTGCAGCCGATGTCGCGGCAGGTGGCCAGGGTGCGCCACTGGTGCCCGTCTACCATCGCGCGCTAGCCGCATCGCTCACCGGACGACCGGTGACATTTGTCAACATTGGCGGCGTTGCCAATGTCACATGGATTGGCCCGAATGGTGAACTTGTGGCCTTCGATACAGGGCCTGGCAATGCCCTCATTGACGATTGGTGCGAGAAGCATACCGGCGTGGCGCGGGATCCCGATGGCGGCTTTGCCAGTGCGGGAACCGTCTCCGAGGATCTGTTGTACGGCGCGCTGGAGAATGCCTATTTTGACCGGCCACCGCCGAAATCGCTAGACCGCAATCAATTCGCCGGACTGCCAATGGAGGGATTATCGCTTGAAGACGGCGCGGCAACGCTCGCCCAGTTCACCGCATCCAGCATCATGATCGCCAATGACTGGTTTCCGCAGCCGCCGATACAATGGATCGTCTGCGGTGGTGGCCGCCACAATCGTTCGATCATGGCGAGGCTCTCTGCGCGTCATCCCCAAGTCCAGACCGCCGAGCAGGCTGGCTTCGACGGGGACTCAATGGAGGCCGAAGCCTGGGCCTATCTCGCCGTGCGCTGCCTGAACGGCCTGCCGATTACTTTCCCCGGAACGACGGGTGCACCAAAGCCGCTAACGGGCGGTGTTTTGGCGCTTCTCGAATAAACTGAATATACGTCCGTCGATCACCAGCAATGCTACTCCAATGATCAGTGCGCCGATAATCTCGCGGGCATGCAGCACCTCGCCCAGCACAAAATGGCCCAGGATGATTGCTGAAACCGGAATCATCATCGTGACAAGCATGACGATCGCGGCACCTCCGCGCGCAATGATGTTGAAGAATACGATATAGGCGAGCGCGGTCGAGAGGACGGCGAGTCCGAGTATGGCCCACCAGGTCGCCGCCGAAGCAGCACTCAGCGTGGATGGTGTGCTGAACGCAAAGGCCAGAGGTAAAGCGAAGAGGCTTGAACACACAAGCTGGCCGGTAGCAGACGTCAGCGGTGGAATCCTTTGCAGTCGCCGCTTTGCCCAAAGCGTTGCAAATCCATAGCTTA
>JANMMJ010000218.1:0-4851 GCA_031373255.1 Hyphomicrobiales bacterium | reverse complement strand
ACCGGACATCACTCCGCCACCTGTTGCACTGGCGGTGTCGTTCATTGCCGTTCCAATAAAGATAGCCATGGTTCAATCCTCCTATCGTGGTTCCGCCACGAGTGCTCCCGTGGAGCGGTGACCGGCGTCCCTGCCTGTCGCAAAAATTATGAAGGAGGTTTCTTTCCACGAGGATGAGCGGAATTTTCCAGATGATGCTGGATTTTCCAGACTTTCCTGAATCAAGAAAAGAACAGGAAGGCGGAGCAGTTCTACCTATTTTCGAACCACCTAACTATTTTTTGGCAGGTTTTTAGGTCGCAATTTTTTGCGCATGGCGTCAAAGACTGAGTCCTCTTCATCGGCCTCCAACTTGTCTTCAGCTTATAATCATGAACCAGGCTCGCCCTAAAGACGAGTGTGCCAAACCCGAACATTGTGTCTTGCCATCGACAACTGTTGTTCGAGCCATGGCTTCACTTGGGCCTTCAACCGCGCCTGAGCCTGACCCTTCGTTGGACCACGCCAATGGCCCTCTCCTGCGCGTACTATGCCTGCCCCATTACGGGGCCGGATTACGGTTCTACAAGTCATGCGCATGATTTGATTGGATATTTTCCAGCGCCAGAACACGATAATGGTATATGCCCATAAATACTGGCATATGCCAGATTTATTTTGGCCGTAATCGGGCGATTCCGGCTGTGCAGATGCACGTAGTTTGCGTGTTTTGAGGAGATTTTTGACGCATTTTGGCGGGAAAAAGGCGTCTCAAAACGCGTTATTTGCGTGTTTTCAGCAGTCAAAATCAGGGGTTTTAGAGGAATTGTTTCACGTGAAATATTTCCTAGACACTAAAATCCCGAAATATGGCTTTGGCGCGACTCCCGCCGCATCGCCAATTGCCGGGGTGGCTTTCCCTTGCCCTCGTCCTGGCGATCCGCTATAGGCTGCCCCGCGTTCCAGGCCGCCGGAACCGGCACATGATCCCTATTCGGGCTCCTGCCATCCGGCGAACGTGAACCGGGGTGCCGAGGCACCCTCAACTGTTTCAAGGACCTTAACTTTGTGCCGATTGCCTGGGCCGCACCCCGAGGCGCCCTGAGACGATGTCGTGGTTTGCTTCCGCTTCCCCCATTATCAACGCATCGGGGAGGCAGAGGATGTCCTGGCGGGGATTTCCGCTGGGCCCGCGCCGATTAACCGAAAGACCCGATCCACATGGCGAAAACCGCCGCCTCCCTCAATCCCACCCGTGACGATTTCGAAGCCATGCTCAACGAGGCCTATGGCACCGCGACATCGGCTGAAAACACCGTCGTCAAAGGCCGCGTCGTCGCGGTCGAGAACGATTTCGCCATCATCGATGTCGGCCTCAAGACCGAAGGCAAGGTGCCGCTGAAGGAATTCTCCCAGCCCGGCAAGGATATCGTGCTGAAGCCCGGCGATGAGGTGGAAGTCTATCTTGAGCGGATCGAGAACGCGCTGGGCGAAGCGGTCCTGTCGCGCGACAAGGCGCGGCGCGAGGAAGCCTGGACCAGGCTCGAGCAGCTTCTCGACAAGAACGAGCGGGTCGATGGCGTGATCTTCGGCCGCGTCAAGGGCGGCTTCACCGTCGATCTCGGCGGCGCCGTGGCCTTCCTTCCCGGTTCGCAGGTCGACATCCGGCCGATCCGCGATGTGGGCCCCTTAATGAACGTGGTGCAGCCGTTCCAGATCCTGAAAATGGACCGCCGCCGCGGCAATATCGTGGTTTCGCGCCGCGCCATCATGGAAGAAACCCGCGCCGAACAGCGCTCCGAGATCGTGCAGAACCTCTCGGAAGGCCAGGTGGTCGACGGGGTGGTCAAGAACATCACCGATTACGGCGCGTTCGTGGACCTGGGCGGCATCGATGGCCTCTTACATGTCACCGACATCGCGTGGAAGCGGGTCAATCACCCCTCAGACGTGCTGCAGGTCGGCCAGACGGTCAAGGTGCAGATCGTGCGCATCAATCCCGAGACGCAGCGCATTTCGCTCGGCATGAAGCAGCTTGACAAGGATCCATGGGAACTGGTGGCGGAGCGCTATCCGGTTGGCGCCAAGGTCAAGGGCCGGGTCACCAACATCACCGATTACGGCGCGTTCGTGGAACTGGAAGACGGCATCGAGGGCCTCGTCCATGTCTCGGAAATGAGCTGGACCAAGAAGAACGTGCATCCGGGCAAGATCCTCTCCACAACGGAAGAGATCGAAGTCCAGGTGCTGGAAGTCGATCCGTCCAAGCGGCGCATTTCGCTCGGCCTCAAGCAGACCCAGAACAACCCGTGGGAAACCTTCTCGGCCAAGTATCCGCCGGGAACCGATGTCGAGGGCGAAGTCAAGAACATCACCGAATTCGGCCTGTTCATCGGGCTCGATGGCGATGTCGACGGCATGGTGCATCTCTCCGACCTCGACTGGAAGCGTCCGGGCGAAGAGGTCATCAAGGAATACAAGAAGGGCGACCGGGTGCACGCCCAGGTGCTCGACGTCGATCAGGACAAGGAGCGGATTTCTCTCGGCATCAAGCAGCTTTCGGGCGATCCGATGGCCTCCATCACCGGCGTCAAGAAGGGCGATACGGTCACCTGCGAAATCACCGGCGTCCAGGAAGCCGGGCTCGACGTGAAGATCGCCGGCACCGACATGACCGCCTTCATCAAGCGGTCGGATCTGGCGCGTGACCGCTCGGAACAGCGGACCGAGCGTTTCGCCGTCGGCGAAAAGGTCGATGCCCGCATCACCCAGGTCGATGCCAAGTCGCGCAAGATGTCGGTTTCGGTCAAGGCGCTGGAAATCGCCGAGGAGAAGGAGGCGGTGGCACAATACGGTTCGTCCGACTCGGGCGCCTCGCTGGGCGACATCCTGGGTGCCGCACTCAAGAAGCGCGATGCCGAAGCCAAGACCGGCGAGTAACACCCACATCATGATCTCGGAAGCCGAACTCATTGCCGATCGCCGCAAGCTGAAGCGGAAAGTCACGTTCTGGCGGGTGGCGGCGGCAGCGCTGGTGGTGGCGGGAGTCCTCGCCGCCGCCGGGGCGGGGGGCGGCTTCCAGTCATTCGAGAAGTACAAGGATCACGTGGCGCGGGTCAGCATCACCGGGTTTATCTCCGGCGACCAGCCCACACTCGATCTGCTGGAGGAGATCGACAAGTCGGATGCGGTGAAAGCCGTCATCCTGCGGATCGACAGTCCCGGCGGCTCCACTGCCGGTTCGGAAGCGCTTTACGAGGCGCTGATCAAGGCGGGCAAGAAGAAACCCATCGTGGCGGTGATGGATACGGTGGCAGCGTCCGGTGGTTACATCACCGCCATTGCCGCCGACCATATCGTGGCGCGGGGCAATACCATTACCGGCTCCATCGGGGTGATCTTCCAGTTCCCGGAAATCTCGAAGCTGCTCGACACGCTGGGCGTCAAGATGGAAGAAATCAAATCCGGCGAACTGAAAGCGGAACCCAATCCCTACAAGCCGGTGACCGAAAAAGCCCGCGCCGCCGCCAATGTGATGGTGCAGGATTCGTTTGCGTGGTTCACCGGCCTGGTGGCGGAACGGCGCAAGATTCCCCTGCCGCAGGTGCTGCTGCTTTCCGACGGGCGGGTCTATACCGGGCGGCAGGCGGTCAAGGAAAAACTCATCGACGAGATCGGCGGCGAAGAAAAGGCAACAGCCTGGCTTTCCTCCGAAAAGAACGTCTCCGAAGACCTGCCAATCCTCGACTGGCAGCCAAAACGGCCGGAAAACCTTACGGGCCTCGGCTTTTCCCTGCTGCACGCCATCATGAACGGCGTCGGACTTGGGCAATTCGCTCCCGGCCCGGACAGGCCAAAGCTTGACGGTATGCTCGCCGTTTGGCACCCTGATCTCTGAGAGGAACTGGCGGGGCACAAGCTGATGATCAAATCGGAGCTTATCGAACAGATCGCGGCGAAGAATCCGCATCTCTATCATCGCGACGTCGAGCGCATCATCAACACGGTGCTGGACGAGATCATCCGTTCTCTGGCCAACGGCGACCGGGTGGAACTGAGGGGCTTTGGCGCGTTCTCGGTCAAGGAACGCGATGCCCGGCTGGGGCGCAATCCCCGTACCGGCGAATCGGTGGGCGTCGATGCCAAGCGCGTGCCCTTCTTCAAGACCGGCAAGGAACTGCGCGAACGGCTGAACGGGAAGGAAGACTAGGATTGCGCCGGGTCCTCAACTGGGTCATCTGGCTTCCTGTCACCATTCTCGTCATCGGCTTCGCTGTTGCCAACCGGCAATGGGTCGATGTTTCCTTCGATCCTTTCGACGCCACACAGCCTTTCGCCTCAATCGGCATGCCGCTGTGGGCTCTGCTGTTCTGCGGATTGTTCATCGGCGCCATTGCAGGGTGGTCGATCTGCTGGATCGGCCAGGGCAAATGGCGGCGCTCGACCCGCGATGCCTTGCGGGAGCTGCGCCGGGCAAACGATGAAGCCGCCTCCTTGAAGCGGGAGGCGCCGCTAGCCGAGAACCTCCCGGCGATAACCACGGCCGATCACTTCGGGTGATAACCCGGAGGAATAGACTGGAATGTGTTTTGCGAAACCAGCACGTCCTCCCGGAGTTTTTCTTGATCTCAAAGAAACTCGTTCCGTTCTGGCAATGGCGAGGTGCAAACCTGTAAGCAGCGCCCCTTGACATATGTTCCTATTATGTTCTAGTTGTCCTATGAAAGGACTTTGACGGACATATGGACTGGGACAGGGTCATCGAGCGCAATCAGGCAGCACTCAGCCGCATCGTGGCGATGCTCATCGCCATGGTGGAAAGGGGAACAGGCACCATGGTGGTTCTGCTTCCGCCGTCTCTCTACCATGCAG
>JANMMJ010000217.1:0-5735 GCA_031373255.1 Hyphomicrobiales bacterium | reverse complement strand
CTGTCCCCGGCATAGTTCCGCCAGCAGGGCGCCGGTAAAGCCATCGCCTGCTCCGGTGGCATCGACTGCAGCGACCTGTCGCCCGGCAACATGAAATGAGTCATCGCCGGAAGCCACGTAAACGCCGTCTGCGCCCTGCGTGACAATCACCGTCTGGCTTCCAAGACTGCGAAAATAACGAGCGATATCCGCTACGTCGGTGAGGCCCGTCAGAACCGCGCCATCTTCCTGTGATGTCTTGAGAATGGTGGCGTGCCGGGCGGTTGCTTCGATCTCGCGCCTCGTTTCGTCAAGCGTCCACAATTTGAGCCGCAGATTGGTGTCATAGCAAAGCTGCGCGCCACCCCCGGCCAACAATCCGACCGCACGTGCTACGCTTTCACGCGCTGTAGCGCTGATGGCCTGGCTGATGGCCGAAACATGCAGATATCTCGTATTTCTGATGAGATCGGCGGGCATGTCCGCCGGCGCCAGGAGGCTCGCTGCCGATCCTTTGCGGTAGTAAGAGAAGGCATGGCCCTTTGCGCTATGGGTCACGAGATAGAGGCCGGTAGGTGCAAATTCACTGCGGCTCACGCCACTTGTATCGACACCTTCCGCAGCCCAGAGGTCCATGAACGCATCACCCGGGGCGTCGCCGCCGATTTTTGTAACGTAGGCGCATTTGGCGCCCAGCCTGGATGCCGCGATTGCCACATTGGAGGTGTCACCGCCGAATCCGGCGAGAAATCTCTGATCTGGTTGCTGGTTCAGTTCGTATAGCGGTTCGCCGAGAGCAACAATATCGTATTTCAAACGATTGTTTTCAGCCTGACGACCACATCGATGCGGTCGATTTCAGTCCCTGGCGGAATTTCAGGCAATCCTTCGACACGGAGATCATCCGTATGGATGTCGAGGAGCTTTCCTTCCGACTCGATATAATAGTGGAAATGGTTCGAAGTATTCGTGTCGAAATATGTCCGGTCACCCTCAATGGCGACTTCGCGCAACAGGCCCGCTGCGGTGAACTGGTTCAAGGTATTGTATATTGTCGCGAGAGATACCGGCATGCGCGCCGCGGCTGCTTCGGCATAAAGAGTTTCTGCCGTCACGTGCCGGTCTTCACCAGAAAGCAGCAGCTTTGCCAACGCCAGTCGTGGCCGCGTCAGCCGCAAACCGGCGTCTCGCAAACGATCCTGCGGCCTGGCCTTTTCCGGCCCGGTTGTTTTTATGGTAACGCTCATGGCAGGCGCTATATAACCCATGTAACCATAGTGATGCAACTGACCGCCTTTAAACGGTTAAAACGGTATGATAGGAACGCTCGGTCGCAGCGGTGGCACGTGCGGCGAACGGGGAAGAGTGCGGCAGATAAAGCCGCATTGATCAGGACAGGAACATGGATTTGGCCACGAAGCTGACGAAATCGCATTTTAACTACGAGGACCTGCTGAAATGCGCCCGGGGCGACCTTTTCGGTGCGGGCAATGCCCAGTTGCCGCTACCGCCCATGTTGATGTTTGACCGGATTACCCATGTCTCGGACGTCGGCGGCGAGCATGGCAAGGGTGAGATTCGCGCCGAACTCGATGTCAAACCTGACCTGTGGTTTTTTCCATGCCATTTTCCGGGCGACCCTGTAATGCCCGGCTGCCTCGGGGTCGATGCCCTGTGGCAGCTTCTCGGTTTCTTCCTGGGATGGATGGGCGCACCGGGCAGGGGCAGGGCCTTGGGCGTTGGCGAGGTCAAGTTCACCGGCATGGTCCTGCCAAGCGTGAAGAAGGTCGAATACGTGGTGAACCTCAAGCGTGTCATTCTGCGCAAGCTCAATCTTGGCATCGCTGACGGCATCCTGAAAGCTGATGGTGAGCCGATCTATGCGGCCACCGATCTTCGGGTTGGCCTCTTTATTCCCCAGCAAGCCTGACGCGAAAGGATCAAGACTATGCGGCGCGTCGTCGTGACCGGAATGGGCATCGTATCCAGCATTGGAAACAATACGCAGGAAGTGCTCTCTTCTCTTCGTGAGGCCAAGTCCGGCATCGTCAAGGCCGAGGCTTATGAGAAGCTCGGCTTCCGCTGCCAGGTGCATGGCGCGCCACAGTACGATCTCGATACTGTCGACCGCCGCGTTCGCCGTTTCATGGGCGATGGGGCTGCCTGGAACTACGTTGCCATGCAGCAGGCAATTGCCGACTCCGGCCTGGAGGAAGGCGACGTCAAGAACGACCGCACCGGCATCATCATGGGGTCGGGCGGACCATCGATCAGGACCATCGTTGCGGCCGCCGACACCACGCGCGAAAAGGGACCAAAGCGCGTCGGCCCCTTTGCTGTGCCAGCCTCCATGTCGAGCACCAATTCGGCGACCCTCGCCACTCCCTTTGGCATCAGGGGCGTGAATTACTCCATTTCATCTGCCTGTGCCACATCAGCCCATTGCATCGGCAACTCGGCCGAGCTGATCCAGTGGGGCAAGCAGGACGTGATGTTTGCCGGCGGCGGTGAGGAACTCGACTGGACATTGTCTGTCCTCTTCGACGCAATGGGAGCCATGTCTTCGAAGTTCAACGAGACACCGGCGCGTGCATCCCGCGCCTATGACAAGAACCGCGATGGCTTTGTTATTGCAGGTGGCGCAGGTGTCGTGGTGCTTGAAGAGCTTGAGCATGCCAGGGCCCGTGGCGCCAGGATCTATGCCGAGTTGACCGGCTACGGCGCCACATCTGATGGCTATGACATGGTCCAGCCATCAGGCGAAGGTGCGGCGCGCTGCATGCGTCAGGCCCTGGCGACTGTGAAGGGCACGGTCGACTATATAAATCCGCACGCCACCTCGACGCCGATTGGCGACCGCAAGGAAATCGAGGCCATCCGCGAGGTGTTTGGCAAGAATGTTCCGGCAATATCCGCAACCAAATCGCTCACCGGGCATTCTCTCGGCGCCACGGGAGCCCAGGAAGCGATCTATTCCATTCTCATGATGCGCTCCGGATTTATCTGCGAGAGCGCCCACATAGATGAAATCGATCCCGAATTCGCCGATCTTCCGATTGTCCGCGAACGTCAGGACAATGTGAAAATCAACACCGTCATATCCAACAGCTTCGGCTTTGGCGGCACCAATGCCACGCTGGCCTTTCAGCGTTACGATGGATAATTGACAATGTCGCAGGATTTGATGCGTGGCCGCCGCGGTCTGGTCATGGGTGTGGCGAACGATCACTCGATTGCGTGGGGCATTGCATCTGCACTTCATCGGCATGGCGCGGAACTGGCTTTCACCTATCAGGGCGAGGCCTTCGGCAAGCGCGTCAAGCCGCTGGCCGACTCTGTGGGATCGAAGCTTCTGCTGCCTTGCGATGTGGAAGATGTGACGACGATAGATGCTGTCTTCGAGACCTTGCGCAAGGCCTGGGGCAGCATCGATTTCGTCGTTCACGCCATCGCCTTTTCCGACAAGAACGAGTTGAAGGGAAAATACGCCGACACGTCACGCAGCAATTTCTCCCGCACCATGGTGATTTCGTGTTTTTCATTCACGGAAATTGCCAGCCGCGCCGCGGCGCTGATGCCCAATGGCGGATCGCTGCTGACCCTGACCTATGGCGGGGCGGTGCGCGTCATGCCGAACTACAATGTCATGGGCGTGGCCAAGGCCGCACTTGAGGCTTCGGTGCGCTATCTGGCGGCGGATTATGGTCCCCAGGGCATCAGGGTCAACGCGGTCTCCGCCGGTCCGATGCGAACCCTTGCGGGAGCGGGGATTGGCGATGCTCGCGCCATGTTCAATTTTCAGAAGCGTCATTCGCCCTTGCGCCGCACGGTAACGCTGGAGGAAGTGGGCGGTTCTGCCGTCTACCTGCTCTCGCCAATGTCGGGCGGTGTGACTGGCGAAGTGCACTATGTCGATTCGGGTTACAACATCATCTCCGCCCCAAGGCCCGAGGACCTGAAGAAGGCTGCCGAGGAAGGCGAATAGAGGAAACCACCATGCCAAAGGCCTATTGGATTGCGCGCGTGACCGTCACCGACCCCGATCAGTACAAGCACTATGTCGAGGCCACGCCCGCTGCCTTCGCCAAGTTCGGGGCAAAATTTCTGGCGCGCGCCGGCCGTACCCATCAGGCTGAAGGTGAAGGGCGTCCGCGCAACGTTGTCATCGAGTTTCCGTCCCTTGAGGATGCCATTGCCTGCTACAACTCGCCGGAATATCAGGCCGCGCGCGCTAAACGTCTTGGTGCGGGCGAGGCGGAGATTGTTCTCGTCGAAGGTGCGTGATGAAACTGGCGATCGCTGGCGCTGCGGGCCGCATGGGCCGGGTGCTCACCCGCATTGTTCACGAGACGGAGGGCTGTTCGGTAGCAGGCGGCCTTGAGCCCGATGGGTCACAATATCTGGGCGCCGACATGGGCGATCTCGCAGGTCTTGGGCCATTGGGCGTAATGGTCGGCAGCGATCCGCTGACGCTCCTCGCAAAGATTGATGGCGTGATAGACTTCACTATCCCGGCGGCCACTTTGGCTCTCAGTGAACTTTCCGCCCAGGCGCGTATCGTCCACATCATTGGAACGACCGGCATCGACCAGGCGGGTGAGGCAAAAATCAAGGCAGCGTCGCGTCATGCGCGGATCGTCAAGTCTGGCAACATGAGCCTTGGCGTAAATCTCTTGGCCGCAGTTGTCAGGAAGGTCGCGGCAGCGCTCGGCGAGGATTTCGATATTGAAGTTCTGGAAATGCATCATCGTCACAAGATTGATGCGCCGTCCGGAACGGCACTGCTGCTGGGAAAAGCCGCAGCCGAAGGCCGTGGTATCGATCTCGCCAGCCGATCGGTGCGTGTGCGTGATGGTCACACGGGACTACGGGGCCGTGGTGACGTGGGTTTTGCCACCTTGCGTGGCGGCTCCGTGGTGGGTGATCACACCGTGATGTTTGCAGGCCCTGCCGAGCGCATCGAGATTAGTCACAAGGCAGAAAGCCGCGAAATATTTGCGCGCGGAGCGGTGAGAGCGGCACTTTGGGCAATGGACAGGAAACCCGGTCTCTATTCGATGGCCGATGTGCTGGGATTGGAGTGAGGGATGAGCGGTGAACTAGTGCTGGTCAGGCATGGCCAGAGCGAATGGAACCTGAAGAATCTTTTCACCGGCTGGAAGGATCCCGGCCTCACGGAAAAGGGCATCGCTGAAGCGCGTGCCGCCGGTCAGCGTCTCAAGGCAAAGGGTCTCACATTCGATATTGCCTATACCAGCGTCTTGACCAGGGCCCAGCACACACTTGACCTTATCCTCAACGAGCTCGGCCAAACGGGGCTTACGACAGTTAAGGACCAGGCGTTGAACGAACGCGACTACGGCGACCTCACTGGCCTGAACAAGGATGATGCCCGCAAGAAGTGGGGCGAGGACCAGGTGCATGTGTGGCGCCGCTCATACGATATTGCACCTCCTGGCGGCGAGAGCCTCAAGGACACGCTGGCGCGCGCGCTGCCATATTACATGAAGCACATCCAGCCTGATGTGCTCTCGGGAAAGAAGGTGCTGGTAGCGGCCCATGGTAACAGCTTGCGGGCCCTGATCATGGCGATCGAAGGCTTGACGCCCGAGCAAATCCTCAAGCGCGAACTTGATACCGGCGTGCCGGTCTATTACCGGCTCGGCCCCGACTCGCGCCCAACCGCGGTTGAAATTCTGAAGGACTGAACTGGCTCAGGCCGCCTGCGATGTGATGCCGGCTTCCCAGCCGAGAAT
>JANMMJ010000208.1:0-2606 GCA_031373255.1 Hyphomicrobiales bacterium | reverse complement strand
ATCGGGCCAAGTCACGCGGTAGACCACGATCACGGGGCAATCGGCACCATAGTGTGGCGTGAGCGCGCGTTCGACGTATCCCAAATTGCGGATCGACAGATGAATGGCGAGGGTGGCTTTGCTACGGCCCAGCTCCTCCAGTTCCTCGCCCGGCGGCATTGCGGAGGCCTGCATGGTGGTGCGGGTGAGGATCACGGTCTGGGCGATTTCGGGCAGGGTGAATTCGGTTTTCAGAACGGCGGCGGCGGCGGCGAAGGCGGGCACGCCGGGGGTGACATCATAATCAATGCCGAGTTGGTCGAGCCTTCGCATCTGTTCGGCAATGGCCCCATAGATCGAGGGATCGCCGGAATGGACACGGGCAACATTCTGGCCCTTGGCGTGGGCCGTCTCGATCTCGGCTATGATCTCGTCGAGATGCAAAGGTGCCGTATCCACCACCCGAGCACCAATGGGGGCCGCCTTTACGATTTCTCCCGGCACCAGCGAACCCGCATAGAGGCATACGGGGCAGGATTGGATGAGCTTCAGCCCGCGCAAAGTGATGAGGTCGGCAGCGCCGGGGCCAGCCCCGATAAAATGGACGGTCATGGGGCCTCTCGTTTCTTGGCATAGCCGCGCGGCGTATAGGCGTAGGTTTTTCCGTCGCCGCGGGCGAAGGATTTTGATTGGGATGAGCCCACCATCACAAGGGTGAGCATGTCAACATCATCGGAGTTGAAGTCCGCGAACTTCACGATCCGAACATTCTCTTCCAGGCGGCCCAGATTGCTGGCGATGATCACCGGCGTATCGGGCGGGCGGTGTGCGCTCAAAATCTTGAAGGCGCGTTCCAATTGATCCCGCCGTTTCTGGGAGCGCGGATTATAAAATGAAATCACGAAGTCGCCTTCCGCTGCCGCCTTCACGCGCTTCTCGATGGCTTCCCAAGGTGTGAGCAAATCGGAAAGCGAAATGCAGCAGAAATCATGGCCGATCATGGCGCCGGCCTTCGCGGCAGCTGCCTGGAAGGCGGAGATGCCTGGGACTACATCCACGCTGATACGATTGGGTTCGAGATCAATGATTTCATAAACAAGAGCCGCCATGGCATAAATGCCCGCATCGCCGGAGCAGACAAGGGCCACCTGTTTGCCCTGTTTGGCAAGTTCAATGGCATGGCGGACGCGATCTTCTTCACCACCCAACGGGAAGCGATGCTCCGTTTGGTCTTCCTTTATGTCGGAGATCAGATCGAGATAGAGGTCATAGCCGACCCACTCGGTTGAGCCCTGTAGCGCCACACAAGCGGCAGGAGCGCGCCAGTCACGGAAACCGGGACCGATTCCAACAACCGACAGGCGGCCACGTAATCGGCCTGCGGGATCGAGAATTGGGCGTGGTGCGCGCGCGATAGCACATGTAGCCCGTTTCGATTTTACTTTCGCAACGATCAGTTCGCTATCCGGTCCGGCTGCGGCGAGTGCTGCAGCTTCAGCGACGCTCGGCGTTCCCACTTCACGTTCCACGACTTCAGAGGGTGAGGAAACGCGTGGCGTTTGCGCGCGCAACTCGTCGACGGTGAAGTAACGCGCGAAACTTCCGTACCGGCCGATTGCCGGTTCGTCCGCCTTTATGTCGACCGAGGCCAAGCAAGCAACGGATGTCCATGAGAGCCCATGCGCTTTCAGGGTTGTTTCAACCAACTCACCAACTTCCTCGATCGCCGTTCCCCGTTCGCAACCTATCCCGACTGTCAGGGTCTGAGGGTGATAGATGAGATGGCGAGAGGTTCCGCGCATGTCCTTTTCTGTCACAGTGATTGTCAGCGTGGCCGATTCATCGGACTGAAGAGTTGACAGCCAAGGCGCGCTGCCAACGATCTTGACTTTCCTTTCAGCGAGGAGGGCTGCCACAAAAGCTTTATGGTCATCGTAGTTTTCGAGAGTGTGACCTGCAACTGGCTGGTCAAAACTTATGCCGAATGCCTGGTCACTCGCCGTGGTGACCGCCGCGTGACCGCCGTAGATCAGCGCAATCTGACGTGCCAGGTCATTTGCTCCGTGATGTCCGCCTAGCAGAGGCACGGCAGAAGAACCATCCTCCGCGACGGCTACGACTGGTGGCTCCGTGCGCTTGTTGGAGAGATGGGGCGCAATTGCCCGGATGAGAATTCCGCTGGCGCAGAGGCCAATGATTGTGTGACCCTCCTTGAACAATTTGGCGAGATGAGCTGTCGCCTTGGCATAAGAGACGTCGCCACCCCTGACGCAATCGGGAGTATGAATTTCACCCCCCAGTCCAGCCTTGAGTTTTTGGGCCATCGGCAAGGCTGAAATGCCAAGTATGAAGATAACTGGTTTCACCAGGTTTCTCCGCCGGTATAGATCAGAATGGTGGTGAAGTAGGGCAAGCTGTCACCTTCCACATCTTCCACCTTTCGGATGCGTTCGTTGCTGCGGGTAGCATTCTCGATGATCACGGACTTTGAAATCAGGTCGAGGGCCGAAAGGATGTTTTTGATTTTACCGAAGTGGCGGCCAACTTTGATGATCGCAGTGGATTGCGCCGTTTGCAGCTCTTCGCGCAGGCGGTCCGGCTCCAGCGTCGCGGGCAAAACTTTCAGT
>JANMMJ010000203.1:0-1513 GCA_031373255.1 Hyphomicrobiales bacterium | reverse complement strand
CGGCACGTTCACCATCATGAGACCCTCTGCGAAGGATTTGTCCTTGGCGATTGCCTCGTGGAAGAGCTGGACGAGTTGCTCTTTCGTGTTGCACCAGATGCCGCTCGCTATAACAGGTTCGGCTTGCGCAGCTTGCGCTTGTCCACTCGGGGTCAAAAGGGCACACAGCATCAGGAATTTACGCATCACTACACCTCGCAGGCTCACCAGACGGGCTATGAAAATTATTAGGCGTCCCAAGGCGCTCAATCGAACTTCATGCCCCCAGAACCGAGGGATTAGGTCCTATCGACATTCAGGATTCCCATCGGGAACCGGTTCTGATTCATTGCGCTTCGGATCAACTGATTCGGAGCGCGATGCATGGCCAAGCGATATGAGCTCAATGATGTCCAGTGGGCGCGTATCGCAGAGTTGTTGCCGGGCAAGAAGTCCGACCCAGGCCGAACCGCCAAGGACAACCGCCTGTTCGTCAATGGTGTTCTGTGGATCTTGAGGTCCGGGGCGCAGTGGGACGAGTTGCCGGAGCGGTACGGCAAGTGGAAGAGCGTGCACAAACGCTTCGCCCGCTGGGCGAAGACGGGCGTGTGGGAGCGGGTCTTCGCGGCTCTGATCGAGGACCCGAAGAACGCGTATGTGATGCTCGATGCTACGCTCGTCAGGGCCCACCAGCAGGCCGCCACCGGCAAAGGCGCGGCTAAAAAGGGGGCACAGACGAGGCTCTGGGGCGTTCCCGAGGAGGTCTGACGACCAAGGTCCACCTGCTTGCCAACGCGCTTGGCCGACCACTGCGCTTCCTGCTGACCGGCGGCCAGGTTCACGACAGCCGGGCCGCCCAAGCCATGCTCGACGGCGTCGAGGCCGATGCCGTGATCGCTGACAAAGCCTACGACAGCGACGCAATCCGCGCGACCATCCAGGCCGCCGACATGAAAGCAGTCATCCCGTCGAACCGCAGCCGCAAGACCATCATTGCGCACGATGCCGTCCTCTACCGCGAGCGCAACCTGATCGAACGCTGCTTCAACAAGTTGAAGCACTTTCGCCGCCTCGCCACCCGCTATGATCGCCGTGCCATCCACTATCTAGGCTTCCTCTACCTTGCCGCAGCCATGCTGTGGATGCGATGAATGTCGATTCAGCCTAGTGCGCATCGAACCTTCGCGAAGGCGGTCTCATCGGCGGGTGAAGCGGCTCAGCCGCCATCTGCAACCGCTCCGATGATTTCATGCAATCGACCGTGCAGTCATACGAACAGAACCAGGTCATCCTGATAGACATGCGACTCAGATTTTGTATTCACGCGCGCCTCGCACTCCGGATTCTTACAGTGATCCATTTTCGGTACTCCAAAGCACAATCCTCACAAGGCTGATAAACCCGAGCGCCGCTGACTCGTTGGCGGCCTCCAAGCTCCGAAATGCCATTCCGGTAACTTCCTCGTCCTTATAATATTCGCGAGACGCTTGTTTGGTTCCATGCATAAAAAAAACTGGCTCCCCTTTTTAAGAAG